>JBGQGU010000370.1:0-4029 GCA_041497655.1 Gammaproteobacteria bacterium | reverse complement strand
GGGCATGAGCCTGCCGAACACGGCCACTGCGCAACAGCTCTTCAATGCGTGCGTGGCGAGCGGCGGCGCGAAGTGGGATCACTCGGCGCTGGTGCGCGCGCTCGAGAAGCTCGCCAATCACCCGGTCGCGGGCTGACGCAGGCTGCTTCTTTTCCGCGCCCCCAGGAGTTTGCCCGACCTTGATCCGGCAAACTCCTCAGGTAGAACCGCCTGCGGACATCGATTGGGGACGGGGAAATGACCCCTATGGGCCCGCAATGGGCACGTAAGGCGCCAGGACCTGCGGTTTTCATTGCCTTCCAGTCCTATTTTCGTGCAGGTGGTTTTCATAAGGAGTTTGTCGGTGCCGTTGCCGACAAACTCCTGGAATGTGGAATTCTCCGCAATTTCATGAACTTGGTAGCGAGGAAATTGCGATTGTTTTGCGCTAGATCAAGCCCGGGGCGGCGCGAAACCTCTAGATTGCCGAAAAGATTCCCGCGTACCGGAACAAGTCGGCGGAAGCACTCGGCACGCGGGCTTCAATGATGCTCGATACAAGAAAAAGCTCAGGATTCGAGATCGTGGCCCGAGAGGACTTCTCGGACGTCACGTTCCTGCTGGAAATCCGTCACCCGCTGATGGCGAAGGCCGCAAGACCGGGCCAGTTCGTCATCGTCATGTCGCATGCGGAGGGCGAGCGCATTCCGCTCACCATCGCCGATTTCGACCGCTCCAGAGGCACGATCACGCTCGTCATCCAGGCGGTCGGCAAGACTACCCGGGAGATGCAGCAAACGTGCCAGGTCGGCACCTCGCTCCATGCGCTGGTTGGCCCGATGGGTGTGCCGAGCCATGTGAGCAACGCCAAGAAAGTCATGTGCGTCGGCGGCGGGCTCGGGGTGGCGCCGGTATTCCCGCAGGCGCGCGGCTTCAAGGAGGCTGGCGCCTTCGTGATCGGCGTAATCGGCTTCCGCACCTGGAAGCTGATTTTCTGGGAAGACAAGTTCCGCAGCTGTTGCGACGAGCTCATCGTCTGCACCGATGACGGCTCGGTGGGCCTGAGGGGGCCCGTCACGGAAGGCATCAAGCGCGCGATCGCCAAGCATCCGGACATTAGCGAGGTCATCGCGATCGGTCCGCCCGTGATGATGAAAGCGTGCGCCGAAGCGACGCGTCCCCACAACATCAGGACCGTGGTCAGCCTCAACCCGGTGATGGTGGACGGGACGGGAATGTGCGGCGGCTGCCGGGTGCGGATCGGGGGACAGGTGAAGTTCGCATGCGTCGACGGCCCCGATTTCGACGGCCATCAGGTCGACTTCGAGGACCTTACGACGCGTCTCAAGCGCTTCGCGACCGAGGAGAAGTCGGCTCTCGAGCGCTGGTCGGAAAGCTGCCGGATGAAAACCCGCCTCGAGCGCGCGGCAGGCGATCCGCTCGAGCTGCCCGATCCATTCGAAGAGGTGGGGGGCGGCTAGGATGGCCAAGAAACGGACGATACGCACCATTCCGCAGGAACGGACGCGCGCTCGGGAGCAGGACCCCCTCGAGCGTGCGAAGAACTTCGCCGAAGTCACCTGCGCATTCACGGTGGAGGACGCGCTGCGGGAATCCGAGCGCTGCCTGTTTTGCCCGGACCCGGCGTGCGTCGAAGGCTGCCCGGTCAGCATCGACATCCCGGGCTTCATCCGGAAGATAGGAGAGAAGGACTTCCGGGGCGCCTACGATGTCATCACCGACGCCAACTTGCTTGCCTCCGTCTGCGGCCGCGTTTGCCCGCAGGAGACGCAGTGTGAAGGCCCCTGCCCCGTCGGTGAAAACCTGGAGCCGGTCGCGATCGGCCGCCTCGAACGGTTCGTCGGCGATATGGCAATCAAGGAGGGCTGGACCAACGTCCCGTACATCGAGCCGAGCGGTTTCCGGGTCGGGATCGTCGGTTCGGGCCCGGCCGGGATGGCGTGCGCGGCCGATATGGCCAAGGCCGGGTGCGAGGTCACGGTGTTCGAGGCCTTTCACGTGCCCGGGGGGGTGCTGCGCTACGGCATTCCCGATTTCCGGCTGCCCAACGAGGTGATCGATGCCGAAATCGACAACCTGAGGAAGCTCGGCGTCCGGTTCGAGTGCAACACGCTGGTCGGGCGGCTGTTCACGATCGAGCAGATGATCGGCGAGATGGGATTCGACGCCGTTTTCATCGGCACCGGGGCGGGCTACCCCAAATTCATGGGCATCCCGGGCGATTCGCTCAACAACGTGCTGTCGGCGAACGAGCTGCTCACCCGCTGCAACATGATGCGTGCCCGCGATGCGAGCCATGACACGCCCTTGCCGCTCGGGCGGCGCGTGGCGGTGATCGGCGCCGGCAACACGGCGATGGACGCGACCCGCGTCTGCAAGCGGCTCGGCGCCGAAAAGGTCTACTGCATCTACCGGCGGACCAAAGCGGAAAGCCCGGGCCGCGTCGAAGAGGTGCACCACGCGGAAGAGGAAGGCATCGAATTCCACTGGCTCACCAACCCGATCGAGATCCTGGACGATGGCAAGGGCAACGTGCGCGGGATGCGGTGCATCCGCATGGAGCTCGGGGAGCCGGACGAATCGGGCCGGCGCGGCCCCGTGCCCATCCCGAAAAGCGAATTCGAATTCGAAGCCGACACGGTGGTGATCGCCATCGGTACCCATGCCAATCCGATCATCGGCCAGACCTCGAAGCTGAAGTTGAACCGCCGCGGCTACATCGAGGTGGACGGGAACCTCGCCACTTCGATGGCCGGTGTCTTCGCGGGGGGCGACATCGTGACCGGCGCCGCCACCGTGATCGAGGCGATGGGCGCCGGGCGCAAGGCCGCGCGCGGCATGAAGGCGTGGCTCGGGATCCGGGATACGGACACGGTGTACCTCCCCGAGCACGCGGCAGGCGAAGGCAGGCTCTTCGGCATCGACGTCGCGGAGAAAAACTTTGCGCGGGTGCGCGTGGCATAGCGTGACCCCATCGGGTTAGCGCACGCGGAGCGCGTGCAACGAGTAACGAGAGACGAGAAACGAGAAACGAGAAACGATAAAGCAATGAACGATACGACCACACTGGAGGGTATCAGGACGAGCGGGACCGCCGGCGCCAGGCCGGCCGTCACGCTCGCCGAGCACGTCATCGAGATCGTCAGTGATTCGGGCGAAGGCGCGCAGCGCTGCGGGCAGTCATTCGGCGCGATTGCCGCCCGGATGGGCAACGGCGTGTGGACCGTCGAGATCATACCCGCCGAAATCCAGCCGCCCGCCCGCAGCATCGAGGGCGCGAGCGGCAACCGGATTCGCATCGGCTCCCGCCGCGTCACCAACGGCGGCAACGAGGCGGACCTGGTGGTCGCCTTCAACGAGCAGGTGCTGCTTGGGCGCGTGCGCAACCGCGAGCTCAAACCGGACTGCATCATCCTGCTCGAGAGCATGTGGCGCGACCACCCGGACGCGAAGATCGCCGCGGCCTACCGCGAGACCTGCGACCGGCTGGTCAAGGAGGGCTACGACGTGCGGGAGATCCCGATGGAGCGCGAGTGCAAGGCGCTCGTCTCCGATCCGCGCCGCGGCAAGAACATGTTCGTGCTCGGGATGCTCTGCAACCTCTACAGCCTCGACCTGCAGCTTGCCCGGGAGCAGGTGGCGTTCATCTTCGGCAAGAAGGACGAGAAGGTGGTCAAGTCCAACCTGTCGCTGCTCGAGGCAGGCTTCCAGTGGGCCGAGGCGAAGCTCGATTTCAAGTACCACATCCCCGCAACGCGCGCGACGGAGGCGCAGATCGTGGTGAATGGCAACACCGCCCTCGCCCTCGGCATCCTCGCCTCGGGGATGGAAGTGTGCGCGATGTACCCCATTACCCCAGCGACCTCGGCTTCCCACTACCTGAGCGAAGTGTTCGAGAAAGTGGGCGGCGTCGTGCACCAGGCGGAAGACGAGATCGCCGCCTGCGCTTTCGCCATCGGGGCCTCTTACGCCGGCAAATGCGCGGTCACCATCACCTCCGGCCCGGGCTATTCCCTCAAGCAGGAGGCG
>JBGQGU010000369.1:0-4029 GCA_041497655.1 Gammaproteobacteria bacterium | reverse complement strand
TGCCACCACCAGCCGGGCGTCGTCCACGCGGCAATCGGAATAGATGAAGCCGTGCCGGTATTCCGGTTTCAAGTCGGAATCGTAAGGCGGCCGGTCGAGGCGCACCGCGTGCGAGCCCGGAAGCCGCGTCCTGCGTCCGAGATGATCGTAAAGGAATAGGCCCGTCCGTATCATCCAGCGCGGCCGCAACTGCGGCACGTGCGGCATGATGAAGCGCGCCGGGCGGACGAGGTGGGCCGCGATCTTGAGCAGCACCTCACGCTCGGCGAGCGCCTCCGCCACCAGCCGGAATTCGTACTGCTCGAGGTAGCGCAGGCCGCCGTGGATCAACTTGCTGCTCGCGGAGCTAGTGTGCGAGCCGAGGTCGTCCTTCTCGACCAGCAGCACGGAGAGACCCCGGCCCGCTGCGTCGCGCGCGATGCCGGCGCCGTTGATGCCGCCGCCGATGACGAGGAGGTCTATTTGATTAGGAATGGCAGTCGGCACTAAAGAAAGGGGCAGCTCTTTGTACCCTATATTCTGCCCTTCCGCGAGTTGAACGGCGCGTGCGTCCGTTCCAACTCGCGGAGATAAACCGGCGCCGTCAGGCGTCCGGCTTTATCAGCGTTTCTGCCGCAGCTTCCGGATCGCCGCGAGCTGAGCGGCGAGCGTCGCCACCTCCGCCTCGACTGCGGCGATCTCCTGCTTGTCGCGCGCGCTGCGGCGCGCTTCTTCGGCTTTCTTCAGCGCTTCGTTCGCCTTGGCTTCGTCGAGGTCGTGGCCACGGATCGCGGTGTCGGCGAGCACGGTGATCACTTTGGGCTGCACCTCTAGTATCCCGCCCGCCACGAAGATCAGCTCCTCGGCGCCGCCGCCCGCCGGTTGGATGCGCACGGTCCCCGGCTTGATGCGGGTGATGAGGGGGGTGTGGCGCGGGTAGATGCCGAGCTCGCCCATTTCCCCCGGCAGCACCACGAACTCCGCCTCACCCGAGTAAATGCTCTCCTCGGCGCTGACGACGTCGATGTGGATGGTGTTGGCCATTGCTAGAAAAGCGTGACGAGTGACGACTGACGACTGACGGGTCCCGATTTCACTGTAGTGACTTGGCTTTCTCGAACGCCTCTTCGATCGGGCCCACCATGTAGAAGGCCTGCTCGGGCAGCTGATCGCACTCGCCGTTCACGATCATCTTGAAGCCGCGAATGGTGTCCTTGAGCGGCACGTACTTGCCCGGCGTGCCGGTGAAGTTCTTTGCCACGGTGAAGGGCTGCGACAGGAACCTCTGGATCTTGCGCGCGCGCGCGACCGCGAGCTTGTCCTCGGGCGAGAGCTCGTCCATGCCGAGGATCGCGATGATGTCGCGCAGCTCCTTGTAACGCTGCAACGTCGCCTGCACGGTGCGTGTGGTGTTGTAGTGCTCCTCGCCGATCGTGTTCGGGTCCACCTGGCGCGAGGTCGAGTCGAGCGGATCCACGGCGGGATAGATGCCGAGTGATGCGATGTCTCGCGACAGCACCACGGTCGCGTCCAGGTGGCCGAAGGTAGTCGCCGGGCTCGGGTCGGTCAGATCGTCGGCCGGCACGTAGATCGCCTGCACCGAGGTAATCGAGCCGGTCTTGGTCGAGGTAATGCGCTCCTGGAGCCGGCCCATCTCTTCGGCGAGGGTCGGCTGGTAGCCCACCGCCGAGGGCATCCGGCCGAGCAGCGCCGAGACCTCGACCCCGGCGAGCGTGAAGCGGTAGATGTTGTCGACGAAGAACAGGATGTCGCGCCCTTCGTCGCGGAAGTACTCGGCCATGGTGAGGCCGGTGAGGCCCACGCGCAGGCGGTTCCCCGGCGGCTCGTTCATCTGGCCGAACACCATCGCCACCTTTGACTCGGTGATGTTCTTGAGGTTGATGACCTCCGCATCGATCATCTCGTGGTAGAAATCGTTGCCCTCGCGCGTGCGCTCGCCCACGCCGGCGAACACCGACAGGCCGGAGTGCTTGGTCGCGATGTTGTTGATCAGCTCGAGCATGTTCACGGTCTTGCCGACGCCGGCGCCGCCGAAGAGACCGATCTTGCCGCCCTTGGCGAACGGGCAGATCAGGTCGATCACCTTGATGCCGGTCTCGAGGAGCTCCACGGAGGGTGAGAGCTCGTCGAATTTGGGCGCCGGCTGGTGGATCGAGCGCCGCTCGTCGGTCGTGATCGGGCCGGCTTCGTCGATCGGACGCCCCAGCACGTCCATGATGCGCCCCAGCGTGCCCTTACCGACCGGCACCGAGATCGGCGCGCCGGTGTTCGTCACCGTCATGCCGCGGCACAAGCCGTCGCTCGATCCGAGCGCGATGCAGCGCACGATGCCATCGCCCAACTGCTGCTCGACCTCGAAGGTGAGGCCCTTTTCCACCAGGGTGCTGCTGCCGGTGCCCTCGAGCAGCAGCGCGTCATAAATGTGCGGCATCTGCTCGCGCGGGAACTCGATGTCGATCACCGCGCCGATGCACTGGACGATGGTGCCTTGTGCTTGTGCATGTGCCATGTATTGTTCCTGATCAGAAAAATTCCGGACGCAAACACGCGAAGACGCAAAGAAGAGCAACTCCGAATTCTGTACTGACTTGCATCTCTCGTTTTTCCTTTGCGCCTTTGCGTCAAGCCTTTCAGACGGCCGCCGCTCCGCCGACGATTTCCGAGATTTCCTTGGTGATCGCCGCCTGGCGGTTCTTGTTGTAGATCAACGTCAGCTCGTCGATCACGTCGGCGGCGTTGTCGGAGGCCGCCTTCATCGCCACCATGCGCGCGGACTGCTCGGACGCCATGTTCTCCGCCACCGCCTGATAGATGACCGTCTCGACGTAGCGGGTGAGGACCTGGTCGAGCACCACCTTGGCTTCCGGCTCGTAGAGGTAGTCCCAGGTGCTCTCCGGGGCGCCCAGCCGCTCGCCCGCGAGCGGCAGCAACTGCTCCATCACCGGCTCCTGCTTCATGGTGTTGATGAAGCGGGTGGAGAAGATCATCAACTGGTCGAAGCGGTCCTGGATGTAGCCGTCGAGCATCACCTTGATCGCGCCGATCAGCTTATCCATTTGCGGCCGGTCGCCGAGCTGGGTCGCCTGCGACACGATGTTCGCGCCCATCCGCTGCATGAAGCCGAGCCCCTTGTTGCCGATGCAGCACACCTCGAACTGCTCGCCCGCGGACTCCCACTCCTTGATCTTGCCGAGCGCCATTCGCTGCACGTTGGTGTTGAGCCCGCCGCACAAGCCCTTGTCGGTGGTGATGAGGATCGCGCCGATCTTCTTCACCGTGTCGCGCGCAATGAGGAATGGATGCCGGTATTCGGGGCTGGCATGGGAGATGTGCGCGGCGACGTTGCGGATCTTGTCCGCGTACGGGCGGGCGGCGCGCATGCGCTCCTGAGCGCGGCGCATCTTGGAGGCCGCGACCATCTCCATCGCCTTGGTGATCTTCCGGGTGTTCTGCACACTCCGGATCTTCATCCTGATCTCTTTAGTGCCCGGCATGTCGTGTTCCCGGCGCGCGTTGAGCGGCGGTTAGGTTACGTGAGTCCAGCTCCTGCTCATCCATTCGTCCGCTCCAGCGCGCGCAGCAGCTTCTGCGCGCCAGCGTCTAGAAGCTGCCGTTTTTCTTCCAGTCCTTGATTGCCTCGTGCAATTTCTGCTCATCGTCCTTGGGCAGGTCCTTGACCTCATCCACGCGCTTGACGAGGTCGCCATACTTGTCCTTGACGTAGTCGCGCATCGAGCGCTCGGCGGCGAGCGCCTTCTTGACGTCGATGTCGTCGAAATAGCCGTTGTTCACCGCGAACAGCGTCAGCGCCATCTCCCATACCTGCAGCGGCTGGTACTGTGGCTGCTTCATGAGCTCGGTCACCATGCGCCCGCGCTCGAGCTGCTTGCGGGTCGCCTCATCGAGGTCGGATGCAAACTGGGCGAATGCCGCCAGCTCGCGATACTGCGCCAGCGCGAGCCGCACCCCGCCTCCGGTATCGCGGCGCTTCATGATCTTGGTCTGCGCGGCGCCTCCCACCCGCGACAC
>JBGQGU010000368.1:0-4038 GCA_041497655.1 Gammaproteobacteria bacterium | reverse complement strand
TCGCGCCCGCGCGCTCGCCCTGTTGTGCGCCGCCGGGCTTGCGCGGCTGCCGCAGGTGTCGCTGCCGCTGGCGAAGCTCGACGGTTGCCCGCTCGGCCTCTCACTCATCGCCGCGCGCGGCGGCGATACGATGTTGCTCGCGCTCGCAAAGAGAGTTGTCAGCCGTCAGCCGTCAGCCGCCAGCTAAGGCGGGCGCAGCGGTTTACGAATTGGTTCGTAGCTGAACGCTGCCAACTGCCAACGGAATGTTGATATACATTCATGGTTTCAACAGCTCACCCGCTTCATCAAAGGCGCAGCTTATCCGGCAGAGGCTCGAGGCGCTGGGGCGCGGCGCGGAGTTTGCGGCGCCCGCGCTGCCACCCAGCCCGGCGCAGGCGGCGGTCTTGCTGGACGCGCTCGTGGCCCGGCATCCCGGCGCGGCCCTCGTCGGTAGCTCACTCGGCGGGTATTACGCGACATACCTTGCGGAGAAGCACGGGCTCAAGACGGTGCTGCTCAATCCCGCGGTGCGGCCGTACGAGCTCCTGCGCGGAGAGGTCGGCGTGCAGAGAAATTTCCATACCGGCGAGGAGTACGAATTCACCTCCGGGCACCTCGCGGAGCTGGCGGCGCTGGAAGTCGAGAGGATCACGCCCGGGCGCTATCTGCTCATCGCGGCCAAAGGCGATGAAGTGCTCGACTACCGGCGAGCGGTGGAACGCTATCGGCGTTGCCGGCAGCTCGTGATCGAGGGCAGCGACCACGGGCTCTCCGATTTCGCGAATTATCTGAAGGTGGTAATCGATTTCTGTGGCTTGGCGCGGTAAGGAAGCCATACCGCCGGGGCATGCCGTTGCACATGCTTCCGGATTCGTCGTAGTATGGAGGCGCTTGGTGTCCGGGAGCAAACGTGTCCGGGGTCACCCGCGCACACGACATTCTGCAAGACATTAGGAGGTCTGATGATCGCTTCGTTCAAGTTGTTGCGTCTGTGTCTCGCCGCGTTGCTGGCGGCGTCTTTCTGTGTTTCCGCGGCGTATGCCCAGAAGTGGGTGAAGCTCGCGCCGTTTCCGGAACCGGGAGAAGAGGTTTACGGAATCGCTGCCGGCGGCAAGCTTTACGTGTTCGGCGGGCTCGGTCCCCGTTGGACGCCGAGGGGTCTGGTCTATGAATACGATCCGGCCACCGATAAGTGGACAAAGAAGAAACCGATGGCGCTTGCCTCGCACCATGTTGCGCTCGCAGAGTTGAACGGCAAGATTTATGTGATCGGTGGCTTCGTTCCGCCTCAATCCGGACCACCGGCATGGGTGCCGATCGATAATGCGTGGGAATACGACCCGGCGAATGATTCCTGGAAGGCGCTTGCGCCCCTGCCGACCAAACGGGGCTCGCCGAACGCGGCGGCGGCTAATGGCAAGATTTACGTCATCGGCGGAGCGAGCACGCATCCTGGATCAAAGGAAACGGCTGTTCATCCGGCACGCCCGCACCGGTCCATGGATACCAACGAGGTATACGATCCGGCGACCAACACATGGGAAACCCGCAGCCCGTTGCCCACTGCGCGCAACCACGCGGCGGTGGGGGTGGTGAACAACAAGATCTACATCATCGGCGGGCGCATCGGCGCGGCTTTGATGCTGGTACCGGCGACCAATGTCGATATCGTCGAGGAGTACGATCCGGCGACCGACCAGTGGGGCGGGCTGAAACGTTCGATGCCTACCGCGCGCAGCGCCATGGCGTGGGGCACGCATAAGGGCAAGATCTATGTTGCGGGTGGCGAGATGCGCAACGCCTTGTCATATGGCACGTACCGTGCAGTGGAAGCTTATGATCCTGCCACCAATAGCTGGAGCATCCTGCCGCCGATGCTCATTCCGCGGCACGGGCTGGCAGCCGACGTCATCGGGAATCGCCTGCACTTGGTAAGCGGTGACGTGCAGTCGCTAGGGGGGATAGTGCCAACCGAGGTCCACCTGCATACCGAGTCGCACGACGCTCTCGAGCTTCCAGACAAGTAGCACTGAAATTGCGTGGCGCTGGCAATCCCGCGCCATTGCCTTTGATGACGGGCGCGACCATTCCGGCCGCGCCCTATTTTTTTCTACGCCACTGCGCCCCATGCCGCAGTGCTCGCTAAGACGTCGTACCGGGGGCGCTGTATTTAACCAGCGGCTCGGCGATGACCAGCAGGCTGATGACCGTATAGATCACCATCAGGACCGTGAGCGGAACTGATGCGGCCACGGCTTTGCCGCTCGCGCCGAATTCGCGCAGGGCCAGGCGGTGAGCAAGCCAGATCGAAATAACGTGGCCGGCGACGATGGACGTGATCGCGAGATACCAGGTGAAGCGGGCATCGACAATGCCGACGTCCGGGTAATACATCGCAGTGCCGAAAAGGTCCCATCGGCGCCCCAACGGATCCGACAGCAGGGGAATGATCATCTGGCCCTGCACGAGCAGATAGGAAAAATAATGCGCCACGTTATAGGCGATCGCGATCGGCACCAGGATCAGGACGAACAGGCGTGCGATCGCATTGGCCGAACGATCGCGCACGAGCCACGCGGTGGCACGGCACGCGAGCAGATACGCAAGCAGGAAGAACAACCATAACCCGATGAGGCCGGCCGTGCCGAGGACATAGACTCCGGCCAGGGGATGCAGCGGCATCCAGTCGGAAAGCGTGCTGTAGACAAGTGCCATAGCCTGGGTGCCAAGCAGCCCGTCGAACAGGACGGTTGAGAGCATGGCAACGACGAACGCGACCATCCCAAATGACGGGACGCCCGACGTGATCAGTCCGCTCCCCGGCGCCCGCAGTACGATGCTTCGACCATCGGCACCGGTTTCGATCGGCGCGAACCGCCCGAGCGTGCCGAAGTAGATCGCCAACACGTCGGCATTGCAGCGCCAGGTGTCGCCACCGAAGCACGCCGTGCCGGTCAGGGTGATTGCCGACCACGCGAGTGCCATCCACGCAATATGAGAGGGCGCGGCTGCTTGCGGGTAGATCACTTCGATCCATACCAAGAGCAGCAGCAGAAACACTGCGGGCCACGCCCCGAGCCAGGCGGGATAGGCCAGACTCAGGCTGATGCCGCGCGCGAAGCCCAGGCGCCGCGCGGCCGCATCCACCCACTCGAACAGCGCGCGCCACGGATCGAGCGCCGGCCAGATATTACCGACGCCGGCGACCACGAACGACAGGCCCACCCACCAGACAATCCAGACCAATATCGGGGCCAGATTCATTTCCGGATTGCGGGTGCCGAACAGTCCCGCAACCACGACCATGCAGAGCAGAAATACGGAAATCACCCGGCATACGCCACGTAATGCCCGAAGCAGCGGCCCCAGCGGTACGACGAGACCTTGCCGCCGGGGCTCTCGTGACACGCCGCGCATGAAGACCGCGGCAACGACGAAGGACAGTGCAACCGCCGCTGCTGCTCCGACCACAAAGTAGCCGAGCGGCGCCGGCAGATCGTAACGCTCCCCGAAGGCGTGCGGCCATGCCGGGAGGGGCAGGCCCAACAACAGCGTGGCCGCAAAGAATCGGCGCAACTCCCGCCTCATCTCGGACGAACTTCGAGCGTGGCGAGCGGCGGCCCATGATGGTCGCCTTTCTTTGCGGTCTCACCGGTGATGTGCCACTCGATCCGATAGCGGCCGGTGGCGTGGGCCTTGAAGCTTACTTCCGACGCACTACCCGGCGTGATCTTCATTTCGAGCCGGTAGCCGTGAAGGTGGATTTCACCCGGCGCATCGCCCGCCACGCGCAGCCGCACCATGTCGTCCTTCTCCACACGCAACACGCGCTGGTGTGCCGGTACTGCCCCCTGCGAAATCGTCAGGTTGAACGTTTTCTGCGCCGAGTCTGCCGCGAATGCGGCCGTGGTTGCAATGACGCAGAACAGCAGGCAGTGAATCGGGGAAGCGCGCACACCGGCGCCAAGCCATGACGCCGCGTTGCCTCTGCCCTTGTTCTTCCCCGCTCCTTGCATCGCCGGTAGCGTAACGGGGGCTTAGCCAGAAAACAACCGG
>JBGQGU010000367.1:0-4046 GCA_041497655.1 Gammaproteobacteria bacterium | reverse complement strand
TACGTGGGCGAGCACGACCCTGCCGACTACGTGCGCTACGTGCGCAACGACCTGATGGGCATCATCCGCGAGGACCTGGTCTACGACGTCGGCCGCCACGTGGACGATTCCGTGCACCACTTCGAGCAATGGGGCCTGCCGATCTGGAAGCAGCCCGGCGACGAGGGCAAGTCCCTCGTCGAAGGCGGCAAGCCGGTGCGCTCCGGCAAATGGCAGATCATGATCAACGGCGAATCCTACAAGTGGATCGTTGCCGAAGCCGCGAAAAAAGCCCTTGGCAAGGAGAACATCGAGGAGCGCGTGTTCATCGTGCGCATGGTCACCGACAAGAACGACCCCACCCGCGTTGCCGGCGCTGCCGGTTTCTCGGTGCGCGAGCACAAGCTCTATGTCTACAAGTTCAAGTGCTGCCTGCTGGTTTGCGGCGGCGCCGTGAACGTGTTCCGTCCGCGTTCAATCGGCGAAGGCGTGGGCCGCGCCTGGTACCCGGTGTGGAACGCGGGCTCCACCTACGCGATGGCGGCCGAGTGCGGCGCGACCATGACCATGATGGAGAACCGCTTCGTACCGGCGCGGTTCAAGGACGGCTACGGCCCGGTGGGCGCCTGGTTCCTGCTGTTCAAGGCGCAGGTCATGAACGGCGCCGGGGAGGATTACAACAAGATCAGCGGCCACCTGATCAAGGACACGAAGCGCTTCGGCAAATACGGCCAGGGCGTGCCCGGCACCTGCCTGCGCAACCACATCATGATCAATGAAATGAAGGAGGGCCGCGGCCCGATCATGATGGACACGCCGGCAGCCATGGCCAAGCTCGCCGAGAAAATGACGCCCAAGGAAGTGAAGCATCTCGAAGCCGAGGCATGGGAAGATTTCCTCGACATGACCATCTCCCAGTGCGGCGTCTGGGCCGGCGAGAATATCGAGCCCGACAAGCAGCCCTCCGAGATCATGCCCACCGAACCTTATTTGCTCGGGTCGCACGCCGGCTGCGCCGGCATCTGGGTGTCGGGCCCGACCGATATCCCCGGCACGCCAAAGGAATGGTCGTGGGGCTACAACCGCATGACCACCGTCAAGGGTCTGTTCACATCCGGCGACGGCGTCGGCGCCTCCGGCCACAAGTTCTCCTCCGGCTCACATGCCGAGGGCCGCATCGCCGCCAAGGCCATGGTCAAGTTCGCGCTCGACAACAAGGGGTGGAAACCCGAAATGGCGCGCACGGTCGAGCAGCTGGTCGAGGAAATTTACCGTCCGGTGAAGACGTTCTTACAGCACAAGGACTACACCACGGCGATCGACATCAATCCCCACTACATCACGCCCAAGATGCTGCAGTTCCGGCTGCAGAAGATCATGGATGAATACTGTGCGGGCGTCTCGACCTGGTACCAGACCAACGCCAAGATGCTCGAGCTCTGCGAGAAGAAGCTCGAGATGGTCAAGGAAGATTCGCTCAAGATGCGGGCCAAGGATCTGCACGAGCTGCTGCGCGCGTGGGAGAACTACCACCGCATCATCGCCGCCGAGTGCCACATGAAGCACATCCAGTTCCGCGAGGAGACGCGCTATCCGGGCTACTACTACCGGACGGACCACAACTACATCGACGATGAGAACTGGAAGTGCTTCGTCAATTCGCAATACGATCGCGACAGCAAGAAGTGGAAACTCTGGAAGCAGCCGTACGTGCAGCTCATCAAAGACTGAGGCAAGCCGCTCAAGCGTCTTGCCTTATCCGGTATATCCAGGCCCAGTTCACAGCGATTCGCTATGAGCACCAAGACGGACGGGCGCCCAGAGTCGCCGATCGTCCCGACGCAGCTGGGCCTGGATGACAAGTTCCGGTTCCGTTGCCACAAGGGCATCGCGTGCTTCAACAAGTGCTGCGAGAACATCGACATCCTGCTGACGCCATACGACATCGTGCGGCTGAAGAACCACCTCGGGCTCAGCTCGCGCGAGTTCATCGACGCCTACACGGTGGACTGTCAGATGGACGGGCACGGCATGCCGGGACTGAAGCTGAAAACGAAGGACGGCTCAACGGCGTGCGTCAATCTCACGCCGGACGGCTGCAGCGTCTATTCCGACCGCCCGGCGGCGTGCCGCTACTACGCGCTCGGCCTGGTCTCCATGCGCCGCAAGGACTCCCCCGCTGACGAAGACTCCTACTTCGTGGTCAGGGAAGACCATTGCCTCGGCCATCTCGAGCCGCAGGTGCAGACCATCCGCGACTACCGCAAGGACCAAGGCATCGATGAATACGACGACATCAACCGCGAGTGGCGGCAGCTCATATTAAAAAAGCGTTCGAGCGGCCCCACTGTCGGCAAGCCCTCCGAACGCAGCTTCGAGCTGTTCTTTCTCGCAAGCTACGATGTGGACGGCTTTCGCGAATTCGTCGGCAGCCCCGGTTTTGATGAAGTCTTCGCCTTCGATCCGCAATTCACGCGGGACCTGATGCAGGACGAGATGAAACTGCTCCGCTTCGGCTTCCGGCTGCTCAAGCAGGTGTTGTTCGGGGAAAAGACCATCGAACTCAAGCCCGATGCCGCGCACAAGCGTATCGCGCGTCACCGGGAACGCAAGGTGGAGACCGACCAGGCGGCCCGGCTCGCCGAAGCCCAGGACGGTCTCTATAAGTCGCTTGGCGACTAAGCCTCCCGGTCCGTCTGCATTCTGCACCGCCCTTGTTGCGGCGGTGCTCGCGCTCATTCCGCTGCCGGCCGCCTCGCAGACCATCACGACCCAGGAACATGCCTTTCGCATCGTGAAGGTGGTCGAGGGTCTCGAGCACCCGTGGGGCCTCGCCTTCCTGCCCGACGGCAGGATGCTCGTCACCGACCGGCCGGGACGGCTCCGCGTCATCGGCCGTGACGGCAAGCTCGACCCTCAAGCCGTTTCCGGCCTGCCCCCGATCGCCGTCCACGGCCAGGGCGGTTTAATGGATGTGGCGCTCCATCCGCGTTTTGCCGGGAACAATCTCGTTTATGTTTCGTATGCCGCGCGCGGCGAAGGCGGCGTCGGCACCGAGGTCGCGCGCGGCCGGCTCGCGCCCGGCCGTCTCGAAAACGTCGACGTGGTCTTCCGCCAGCAGCCAAAGGGCAGTAGCGGGAATCATTTCGGATCACGGCTGGTGTTCGACCGCGAAGGATTTCTCTACATCACGCTCGGCGACCGCGGGGAAAAGGAACGCGCCCAGAAATCCGACGATCACGCAGGGTCGGTCATCCGGCTGCACGACGACGGGCGAGTGCCGGTGGACAATCCTTTCGTCGGCAAGCCCGGCTGGAAGCCCGAGAAATACACTCTGGGCAACCGCAACATCCAGGGCGCGGCGCTGCACCCGCAGTCGGGGCTCGTGTGGACACACGAACACGGCCCCCAGGGCGGCGACGAGGTCAACGTAATCCGCGCCGGCGTCAATTACGGCTGGCCGGTCATCACCTACGGCGTCAACTACGGCTTCGGCACGAAAATCGGCGAGGGCACGCACAAGCCGGGGATGGCGCAACCGCTCCACTACTGGGTGCCTTCGATCGCGCCCTCGGGCATGGCGTTTTATGTCGGCGACAGGTTCCCGCGCTGGCGCGGCGATCTCTTCGTTGGCGCGTTGCGCGACGAGATGCTGGTCAGGTTGAGGCTCGACGGCGAAAAAGTCATCGCGGAAGAGCGAATGCTGAAGAACACTTTGGGGCGCATCCGCGACGTGCGCAACGGTCCCGATGGCCTGCTGTATCTGCTGACCGACGAGCCGCGAGGTGTGGTAGCTCGCCTCGAGCCGGCCGGCTAACGCCCCGATCACTACCCGCTGAAGGAGACGATCGCCATGAAACGACGCACCGCCGCGCGCCGCGCGCGCTCAACGAGTAGGCAGGCCGCCGTCAGGAAAGCAGCCCCGCAGTTCAGGGTCCGCTACAGCTGCCCGCCCGAGCTCTACGATCCGAAGTCCTACAGCCACGTGGTGGAGGTGGAGGGCGGACGACTGCTGTTCGTGTCGGGGCAGGTTCCGGTGAACGCGCAACGTCAGCTCACCAGCAGGG
>JBGQGU010000366.1:0-4048 GCA_041497655.1 Gammaproteobacteria bacterium | reverse complement strand
CTGTCCGCCCTTTCAAAAGCTTGCGGCAGCAGATCCAGGAACACCGCGCCGAGCAGCGTTCCCACCGCGTAGCTGATCAATACCGGGACCCATGACTCACGCGCGTTGAGCGCAATTGCCGCGGCGGCGATGACTGAGAGCACGCCGCCCGCCACGGTCGCGGCCAGTATCCACACCAGCGTCATCGGGTTTCCACTGCGGTCTTTCGGGAGAAGCGCGGAATTATACGTTATAAGTTGGCGAACGGTGATCGGTGATCGGTGAACGGAAAAAAGCGGTCCGGGTCTGTTCACCGTTCACGCTTCTTCATTCCGTGAGCCAGATCACTGCAGCCATCCGCCCCGTCCTGCGCTCGCGGCGGTAGGAGAAAAAGCGCCGCGCGTCCGAGTAGGTGCACAGTGTCCCGCCGTGAACTTCGCCGACGCCGGCGCGCCGCAGACGCTGGCGCGCGAGCAGGAACAGGTCGGCGAGCCACTTGCCGGCAGCGTGCGGCGTGAACGCCGCGGCCGCGTCGGCATCGCGCGCAAGGAACGCATCGCGCACATCCGCACCCACTTCGAAGGCGCCGGGGCCGATGCCCGGTCCCAGGTACGCGATGAGGCCGAGGGGATCGACCGACATCCGGCGGGCGGTATTCTCGATGACGCCGCCGGCGAGACCGCGCCAGCCGGCATGAGCGATGGCAACCGTGGTCCCGGCCCGGTCGGCGAGCAGCACGGGTATGCAATCGGCCACCAGCACGGCGCACACCGTGCCCGGGAGGCGCGCAATGCCGGCGTCGGCCTCGGGCCTGCCCGCCAGCGCGTCCGCCTCGACGACGCTCGCGCCATGCACCTGCCGCAGCCACCTCGGTTGTTGGGGCAGGAGCGCGTTCAACCTGTCGCGGTTGGCAGCGACCGCCCGCGGGTCGTCACCCGTGCGCAATCCGAGATTGAGGCTGGCGAACGGCCCCTTGCTGATCCCGCCGGCCCGGGTGGTGATAAGCGCCTTGACGTTGGCCGGCGCCGGCCAGTCGGGAACGATCCAGTCCGGATGCGGGAGCGTCACGTCGTTATGGCCGACACATCATGTACGATCATTGCGCTCTTGCTTGCGCAGACTCTCGATAAGCTCCCGCATATCAGCTGGCGGCTCCACTTGCCAGTGCACCGTTTTTCCGGTCCTGGGGTGGACCAACGCCAGCCGCTCGGCATGGAGCGCCTGGCGCGGAAACGGGATACTGCTGCCGCGCTTGCCGTAAACGGGGTCGCCGACCAGCGGGTGGCCCAGCGCGCTCAGGTGCACGCGGATCTGGTGCGTGCGCCCGGTTTCCAGCCGGCAGCGCAGGAGCGACGCGCCCGCATAACGCTCGAGCACCTGGTAGTGAGTCACCGCCAGCCGCCCGCGCGCAACCACCGCCATCTTCGTGCGCTTGACCGGATGGCGTCCGATCGGCGCATCGATCCTGCCGTCGCGCGCGATGCGACCGTGCGCCACGGCGAGATATTCGCGCTTCACGCTGCGTGCCTGGAGCTGGCGCACGAGGCTCGCCTGCGCGGTGAGCGTCTTCGCCACCACCAGCAGGCCGCTGGTATCCTTGTCGAGGCGATGAACGATGCCCGCGCGAGGTATGCCGGCGAGTCCCGGCACGCGCCGGAGCAGGGCGTTGAGCAGCGTGCCCTGCCAGTTGCCGCTGCCGGGGTGCACGACGAGCCCCGCCGGCTTGTTGACGATGAGCAGCGTGTCGTCCTCGAACACCACTTCGAGCGGAATGTCTTCCGGCCGATGCGCAAGTGCCGCGGCGTGAGGCAGGGGGTCGACGTCGATCACTTCGCCGCCCCAAACCCTTTGCCTCGGCAGCACGGCGCGGCCGTTGACGGTTGCGCGGCTCAACCGTACCCATTGCGCGAGCCGGCTGCGCGAATATTCCGGCAACAATTTCGCGAGCGCCTGGTCCAAGCGCAGACCGGCGCACGCGGCGGGCACGGTGAGCTTCACCGGCCCGGGCGCGGACGTGCCTGAGTTATAATTTTCGGAGGGTCTTACAGTGCTCATCGTCCGCTATAGTTTAGCTCTACTTCTCGGCGCACTCGTCGCCGCGTGCGGCCTGCTGCCCGACGCGGCCGACGAAACCAAGGGCTGGTCGGCGGAGAAGCTGTACGCGGAGGCCAAGGACAATCTCAACAGCCGTAATTACGAGCAGGCGATCAAGTATTACGAAAAGCTCGAGGCGCGCTTCCCCTACGGCCGCTACGCGCAGCAGGCGCAGCTGGAGATCGCCTACTCCTACTACAAGGACAATGAGCCGGCGCAGGCGGTCACGGCTGCGGAACGCTTCATCAAGCTCCACCCCAACCATCCCAGCGTCGATTACGCCTATTACCTGAAAGGCCTCGCCAATTTCAACGAAGATCTGGGCTGGGCGGGCTATGTCGGCGGGCAGGACTTGACCGAGCGCGACCCGAAGGCGGCGCGCGAGGCGTTCAACGCGTTCAAGGACCTCGTCACGCGCTTCCCGGAGAGCCGCTACGCGCCGGATGCGGTAGCCCGCATGAATTACCTGGTGAACGCGCTGGCCTCGCACGAGATCCACGTCGCGCGCTATTACATGAGGCGCGGGGCCTATGTCGCGGCCGCCAATCGCGTTCAATTTACGCTCAAGGCCTATCCGCGGGCGCCGGCCAACGAGGAAGGACTGGTCATCATGGTCGCGGCGTACGATGCGCTCGGCCTGAAGGACCTGCGCGACGATGCCGAGCGCGTGATGAAGCAAAATTTCCCGGATAGCAAGTATCTGAAGGGCGATCCGGCCAGTTCTGGCGCTTCCTGGTGGCAGATCTGGAATTGGTAATCGCCGGCTGGCCGGCAATTAGCCAAATTCCAAATCCCAAGTCCCAAACAAATTTCAAATCCCAAATCTCAAACAAGCCTCAAATCGCAAATTCCAAATCTCAAATAACTCCCAAATCCCGAACCCCAAGTCCCAAGCCTGAATTGACGGGTTTAGGATGGACAGTGAAGCTTGATGCTTGGCGCGACATTTTGGGCTTGGAGTTTGAAATTTGGTGCTTGGGCAATTGTTTGGAGCTTGGTGCTTGGGATTTGGAGTTTTAGTCTGCCGTGGCAGATCTATCCCACAGCCAGGCAGATAATGCCGGCCACCATCGCCGCCGCAGCGGCCAGCCGGCGCGTGACGTCGCCTTCGGCTAGGAGCTGCGTTCCCATCAACGCCGCGACCAGGATGCTCACCTCGCGCGCCGGCGCGACGTAGCTCACCGGCGTAAATACCATCGCGGTGAGGACCAGGATGTAAGAGAGCGGGCACAGCAGCGCGACTGCGATGATTTCCTTTTTTGCGCGCCGCCAGGTGGGGCGGATGTCGCCCCTCAGCTTGAGCGCCAGCGGCGTCATCAGCAGTACCCGGCCCAGGTTAGCCGCCCAGTCCTGCACCAGCGGCGGGATGAGCCAGGCCGCTACCGCAATCTTGTCCACCAGGGTGTAGCTGGCGATCATGCAGCCGGTGAGCAGCGCGAAGCCGACGGCATGGAGGTTCCCGGACTGCCTCAGCTTGCGCGGGTCGCCGGTCAGCGCGATGGCGCCGCCGCCGATGAGCAGCGCGCCCGTCACCGCGATCGGGGTCGGGCGCTCCTGCAGCAGCAGCACGGCGCACAGTATCGTGATGAGCGGGCCGGTGCCGCGCGCGAGGGGGTAGACCACCGAGAGGTCGCCGCTGCGATAGCCGCGGTCGAGCAGGAGGTAGTAGGCGGTGTGCAGCGCCGCGCTCGCGAACATCAGCCCGTAATGCACCCACCCGAACTCCGGCCGCTGCCACCAGATGACGAGAGCCGCGAGCGGCGCGTAGATCAGCGCCGAGAGCGTGGCGAACAGCCACACGAAGACGGTGCCGCCGCCGGAGCGCTTGAGGAAATAGTTCCAGCTGGCGTGGATGAAGGCGGCGGCGAGGACCAGCGACAGGGCGAGCGTGGTCATTGCGCGTACCGCGTGATTCGTGAGTCGTGAGTCGTGATTCGATAACCCAAGTTTGCAGGGTGCAGTAGGCAGTTTACAG
>JBGQGU010000365.1:0-4062 GCA_041497655.1 Gammaproteobacteria bacterium | reverse complement strand
GGCCGCGAGCTTCGTGCCGACGATGCCGCCGCTGCCGCCGCGATTGTCGGCCACCACCGTCTGCCCCCACTTCTCGGTAAGTTGCTGGGAGATGAGCCGCGCGATGATGTCGGTGCCGCCACCCGGCGCGAACGGCACGATCATCCGCACCGGCTTGGTGGGATAGTCCTGGGCTGAAATGCCGGGCGCCGCGAGGAACAGCAACAGGGCGGCGACAGGCAACAACGCGGTTCTCATGCTTTTCTCCTCGAGTAATGCCGGTCCGGAAATAGTGGGGCGAGCCCGGCCTGACCACGGGACGGGGCTCCTTTGTCGCCCGGGCCTCGACCTGAATGGGGCTTGTCCTCGTTGATTCATGTCCCCGATTGTTCCGCAAATTCGTCAGCGTGCCTTTCGCCCCCACACCTGCGCAACCGTGTACAGGGTGAACGACGTGTCGGGCTTACGCAAATGGCTGCGGCATTCTGCGAGAACGTTTGAGAATTCGCTTTCGCTCAAGAGCCCAAGCTTGATCACCGTGCCGCGCAAGGATTCAACGGTTGACGGCAGATAGTCGACCATCGGGTCCACCGAGCGAACGCCGATCAGGAACGGCCGGTACTGCACGTCCTCGAGGCCCGATTGCCGAACGATAGCGTAGAGCCGCCTCGCCAATTGCAAATCGGCGCCCACGCCGCTGAATGCGCCGAGAAGCGCCGCCTTCAATCGGTCCCACGCGGGATGCGGCGGGTAACAATTGAGGCTCGAGCCATCCGGCTCCTGCAGGGCAACGATGCCGCCCGGACGCGCCAGGCGGATCGCCTCCTTCAGCAGGCGTTCGGGGTCGCCGGCGGTGCTCGCAACGAAGCGCATATGCACAAGGTCAAAACTGCCGGCGGGCAAATCCGACCCATAAGCGTCACCCTGCCGGAACTCGACATTTCTCGGCGCGCCGGCGCGCGCGGCCTCCAGGAACTGCGTATCCATGTCGAGACCGACCACGCGCCCGCTGGCGCCAACTCGCTTGCTCAACAGATCGGTGATACCGCGGGGGCCACACCCGACGTCGAGGCACGACCCGCCCTCTTTCACGCCGATGCGGTCCAGCATCACCTCCGTGTCGGGGGCCATCGCTGCACCTTGGATATGCAGCCGCTCAATTTCACCGGCGCGGTGTTCGATCGGGTAATTGCCTGAATACGATGTAAATGGGGTCGGGTTCACATTTCAACCCAAAAAGTGAACCCGGCCCCATTTACAGCCTAGCGGGTCCGGGCACCCTTCACGAACTCGAGCGAGGCCTGAAACAGCTGGAGATCATTCTCGTACTCGGCCGCCTCCGCGCGGTCGATCTGTATCCATTCCCTCGAACTTGCCATACCGGCGGGCTGAAACGGGACGACGTTGTCCCGTGAGAACTGCAGTTCGGCCGCGGTGGCGGCAGGCAGGCGCAGTCCGACGCCGCGGCCGCTGATGCAGGCGAACATCTTGTCGCTGACGAAGTAGGCGTCAAGGCCGTTAATTTTTCTTGCGCTGACGCCCGGGAGTTTGAGAAGCAGAGCGTCGATCTGCGCCTTGCGGCTGGACTCGGGGGTATCGGTACTCAAGGGAGATCCGCGTGGGTCATCATGAATGCCTTTCCCCCGGGGTCTGACCCCAGGCATTGCGCGGGTCGGTCAGGCTGGCTCCAAGCCATGCTTCTTGATCACCGATGCGGCGGCCGGCGCGGTGATGAATTGCACCAGCGCCTTGGCCGCGTCCGCCTGCTTCGCGCCAGCATGGATGCCGGCGGAGAACACGGTCACCCGCTGGAGGTCGCCCGGCAGCGGGCCGACGTAATCGATGCCGGCGAAATGCGCCAGCTCACTGATCTGCTGGAAGCCGACCTCGGTCTCGCCGGTGGCGATCAGGGTGCCGACGAACACGCCGGACGGGGTCTGCTTGAGCTTGCCCTTGACCTGGTCGGCGATACCCAATTTCTCGAACACGCTGAGCATATAGAGCCCGCTCGGGCCGGTGGAATAGCCGATCGATTTCGCCGCCAGCAGCGTCTTCTTCAATGCGTCGGCCGAACTGATGTCAGGCTTCGCCGCGCCCTTGCGCACCGCGAGCCCGGTACCGGATTTTGCGAAATCGACGCGGCTGCCGGCGACGGCCTTGCCCAGCTTGATCTGATTGTCAATCGCCGGGCCCGCCATGATGATGAGGTCGTAGGGCTCGCCGCCGGCGAGACGCTTCTGGACGTTGACCGTTCCCGTGAAAACCGTCGTGACCTTGTGCCCTGATGTCTTCTCGAATTGCGCCACCAGTTCAAGATAGGCTTCCTGGGTGGCCTGCGTGGATACCACTTTTATTTCCGCGGCGTTAGCCATGCTGGAGAGCAGCAATGCACTCGCCGCGGCGATGATCGATGCGGTTTTCATGATAGTCCTCCCGTGATGATTTTCAGAAACCGGGCAGAAACCGGGGACAGACCACGTTTTCCGGTTGGGGCAGAAACCGGGGACAGACCACGTTTTCCGGTTGTGCTGTCTGCTGGAACCATGAATGCCGTGTTCATACCCGTTAATACGATAACCCATGCTACCCCACCACGCCCCGCCGCGTGCGCCTGAAACTGTCCGGCTGGCGCGTGAGGCAAAAGGCAAGGCCTGACCCCCTTTCTTGACCGGTCCCGCGACCGCGCGATCAATCCAGCTGCTGCATTCCGGAGTCGAGTATGATCTTGCGATACTGCTCGGTATCACGCCGGACACGCTCGGCGAACTGCTCCGGCGTGCTCCCCACGACTTCATAGCCTAACCTGATGAAGCGTTCCTTCACTTCGGGCAGATTGACGATGCGCACGATTTCCCGGCCCAGCGCCTGCACGGTCGCGGCGGGCGTTTTCGCGGGCGCGAAGAATCCGACCCAAAATTCGACCTGGTAGCCGTCGAGCCCGCTCTCGGCCAATGTCGGCACCTTGGGAAGTTGCGGATCGCGCCGCGAGCCGGTCACGCCGATCGGTTTGAGCCTGCCGGCGTCGATCGGTCCTTTGAGGCTTGAATAGAGGGTCAGCAGCAGCTGCGATTCATTCGAGATCACGGCGACCACTGCGGGTGCGCCGCCCTTGTACGGAACATTGTTCAGCTCGATTTGCCCCTGCAGCTTGATCAAGTTGCCGGCGATCTCGCCCGTCGCGCCGGCGACCGCGATATTGAGCTTGCCCGGCGCGCGCTTGGCTTCGGCGATGAGTTCCTTGACGTTATTGGCCTCGACCGAGGGGTGTGCGACCAGCACCAGGCTGCTGAATATGACTTCGCTGATTGCCGCGAAATCTCGTACGGGATCGTAGGTCGGCTTCTTGTACAGCGTGGCGTTGACAGCGTGAGTGCCGGAGTTGCCCACGGCGAGAACCGTGCCGTCTGGCACCGCGTGCGCAACGTATTCCGAGCCGATCACACCGTTGGCGCTCGGACGATTGTCCACGATCACGTTGTGGCCCAGCGTTTCGCTCAATTTAGGCGCGATTATGCGGCCTACCAAGTCGTTGGGCCCGGCGGCCGCATTGGGGACGATGATACGCACGAGTTTGTTCGGCAGGGCGGACGCCTGACCGAAAGATGCGGCGGGACACAGTGCCATGCCAACCAGCACGGACAGCAATCGATAGGGTTTGCGCAGCGTAAACATTCTATAGTCCTCCTCAGAACGTGATCCGCGTCATCGATTATCCCCAATATCGACCTTTCCCGTATGTTAAACGAATAGATCGGCGTAGCCACCCGCTCCGAGATGCGTGCGGCGCCACGCGGTCGCGACAGACCGCTTGTGGCCGAAACCTGCCGTTCGCGAATGGCTGAAATCGGCCAGGAGCGGTACGTGAGCGTGCCCGTCCCGGCTAGTTGTCCTGGTCAAGGAAGCTGCGCAGCCGCTCGGAGCGCGAGGCGTGGCGCAGTTTCCGCAGCGCCTTCGCCTCGATCTGCCGGATGCGCTCGCGGGTGACGTCGAACTGCTTGCCGACCTCCTCCAGCGTGTGGTCGGTGTTCATCTCGATGCCGAAGCGCATCCTCAACACCTTCGCCTCGCGCGGGGTGAGGGTGT
>JBGQGU010000364.1:0-4070 GCA_041497655.1 Gammaproteobacteria bacterium | reverse complement strand
GGTTCCAAGCGTTTTGTGCTTGGATGGCGCGTCGTAGGGCGGAAGAGGGACCGCCGGAGAGTGGAAGAGGGGCCCCGAAGTTTTTTTCGGGGATCTGACCTCGAAGGCGGTCGAGGGCGGCGGGCGGTCCCCATGCGTCTGATCTCGGGTCGCATCCCCAACTTAAAGTTGGGGCCCCTGCTCCACCTCGACAGCCGCCCCTCTGGGGATCTGACCCCGGAGACGCGCATAGGGCCGGATGCGACGCGCTCACGGCCGGTTCCACGGTCGCATCCCCGCAAGCGGGGCCCCTGCTCCACGTTTCGGCGCACCTTCTCCCGAGCGGAGAAGGGAAAGCTCGAGCCTCCCCTCTCCACTAGTGGAGAGGGGTCGGGGGTGAGGATGGACGCAAAGAGAATCCTCAAAGCGACATTGGGAAGTTCTTTGCGCCTTTCATCTTCCTTTGCGTCCAGAGTTTTGTCATGAAAGACGGGCGGTCCGGGTCCGGTGACGGTACCACGGCCAAGCTGCAGAAAGTCCTCGCGCAGGCCGGTCTGGGCTCGCGCCGCGAGATGGAGGAGCTGGTCCGTGCCGGCCGCGTCACGGTGAACGGCGAGCCGGCCCGTATCGGCGCCCGCGTGGGTCCGAGCGATGTCCTACGGGTCGAGGGGCGTCTGGTGCGCGGCGCAGAGAAAAGGCGCCCGCCGCGGGTGCTCCTCTACCACAAGCCGGAGGGCGAAATCGTGAGCCACGACGACCCGGCGGGGCGCGCCAGCGTATTCGACCGCCTGCCGCCGGTGCGGGGCGCGAAATGGCTGGCGGTCGGGCGGCTCGACTACAACACCGGCGGCCTGCTGCTTCTCACCACGGCGGGTGAACTGGCCAACCGCATGATGCACCCCCGTTACGAGCTCGAGCGCGAATATGCCGTACGCGTGCGGGGCAGGCTTACCGAGGAGCAGCTCGTGCGGTTGCGTTCCGGCATCCGGCTGGATGACGGGATGGCGCGTTGCGATGCGGTCGAGGACGGCGGGGGCGAGGGCACGAACCGCTGGTATCGCGTCGTCATCCGCGAAGGCCGCAACCGCATCTTGCGCCGCCTGTTCGAGGCGCTGGGGTTGACCGTGAGCCGGCTGATGCGCGTGCGCTTCGGCTCCGTGACCCTGCCGCCGCGCCTGAAGCGCGGGCAATACGTCGAGCTCCCGCCGCGCGAAGTGCAGCAGCTCCTCGCTTCGCTAGGATTTCACCGAACAGACGTTCGGGGAAATCCTAAAGATTTGAAGCAGAATAATGACCAAGAGGATCGTGCCGCACGTTCTCAATCCAAGAGAGCGTGATGATGTTTGTGTATAGAGCATCTTGGTAAGAGATTTATCGGGCACTAGCCCGATAAATCTCTTCGCGCTCGACGACGAATACGGTGTCGCCCTCGGCACCTTCAGGCCAGGTGAACGCTACGCGGGGAAACGCGTGCTCGAGGCGCCGGCGCCCACTGCCGACTTCCACCACCAGCAAGCCTCCGGGGTTGAGGTGGGCGGGGGCCTGCAGCAGTATCCGGCGCACTGCGTCGAGGCCATCGCGGCCGCCGGCAAGTGCGACGCCCGGCTCATGCCGGTATTCGCGCGGCAGGCGCCGCATTCCTGCGGTGGTGACGTAGGGCGGGTTGGAAACGATCAGGTCATAATGTTTTCCGACCAACGCGGAAAACAGTTCGGACTGGATGAGATTGATGCGGCTGCTCAGCCGGTACTTTCCGACATTAATGCGGGCGACGGCCAGTGCTGCCGATGAACTGTCCGTAGCATCGATCCTTGCAGCGGGAAAGCGGTGCGCGAGAAGAATGGCAAGACAACCCGATCCGGTGCAGAGATCGAGTATGGACTTGATCGCCCGGCGATCGGGTATCCAGGGCGCGAGATTCCCGCGCAGCAGCCCGGCGATGTGCGAGCGCGGCACCACGACGCGCTCATCCACGTAAAAGCGGAAATCGCCCAGCCACGCCTCCCTCGTCAAGTAGGCGGCGGGCTTGCGGCTGCGGATGCGGCGCTCGAACAAGGTGAGCACGCGCCGCGCATCGAGCGGACGGACCCGCCGGTCAAAGGCGCCTGCCGCGGCATCCGGGGGCAGGTTGAGGGCATGCAGCACGAGGTACGCTGCTTCGTCGCGGGCGTTGCGGGTGCCGTGGCCGAAGACGAGGCGCGCCGCGCTAAAGCGGCGGGCCCCGAGGCGCACGAGGCCGCCTACGGTCCAGCGGCGCGCCTCAGTGTTTAGTTTTGAGTGTTGAATTTTGAGTTAGTCGTAACTTGGCTCTGAGCCCAACACTCAGCACTCAGCACTCAGCACTCAGCACTGACTTAGCCGAGCGCGTCGAGATTCAGCTTGATGCTGGTAATGTCGTCGGCCGCCTGCTTGGTCGTCGTGGGCTGGGCGGTCGCCGTGCCTGCGCTCTGTGGCGCGTTGCTGAGCAGCCAATGCAGGTTGGTGGGCGAATCGGAGTTCGCCATGGCTTCATCGAGTGCCACCTTGCCGGTCGAGATGAGGTAAACCAACGCCTGCTCGAAGGACTGCGAGCCGGGCGCGAGGCTCTGCTCCAGGGCCTCCTTGATCTGGCCGATCTCGCCGTTCTTGATTAAATCCTGGATGTGCTTGGTGTTGAGCAGCACTTCCACGGCCGGGATGTGCTTGCCGTCTACAGTGCGTACCAGGCGCTGCGAGATCACGGCCCGCAGCGCGATGGCGAGGTCCGCGAGCAGCGCCTCCCGTGACTCGCGCGGGAAGAAACTGATGATGCGGTTCAACGCGTTATAGCTGTTGTTGGCGTGCAGGGTGGACATGCACAGATGGCCGGTCTGGGCGAACAGCAGCGCGGTCTCCAGCGTCGACCGGTCGCGAATCTCGCCCAGCATCAGCAGGTCGGGGGCCTCGCGCATCGCGTTGACCAGCGCGCTCTCGTACGAATGCGTGTCCATCCGTACCTCGCGCTGGTTGACGATGGATTTCTTGTGCTTGAACACGAACTCGATGGGGTCCTCGATGGTGAGGATGTGGCCGGTCTTGATGCCGTTGCGGTAATCGATCATGGAGGCCATGGTGGTGGACTTCCCCGAACCGGTAGAGCCCACCACGAGGACCAGCCCCAGCTTCTCCATGATGATTTCCTTGAGGATCAGCGGCAGCCCCAGGGATTCGATCGGCGGCACTTCCGGCTTGACGAAGCGGATCACCATCGCCACCGTGTTTTTCTGGCGGAAGATGTTGATGCGGAAGTTGCCGATATCCCCGCCGCTCTGCGCGAAGTTCATCTCGTGCTTGGTCTCGAATTCCGTGACCCGCGCTTCGCTCATCAGCTCGTAGCAGATCTTCCTGACCTGATCGGGCTCGAGCACCAGGCTGTTGATCGGCATGAGCGTGCCATTGATCTTGATCTGGATCGGCGCTCCGGCCGTGAAAAACAGGTCGGAGGCCTGCTTCTCGGCCATCATCCTGAAGAGCGGCGTCACGAACATGACCGTGTCCTTGCGGAAGTTTCCGCATTGAATCAGGCCCCTGCCTTCACCTGGCGGCCGGGTAGCCGCATGGCGGCGGGGACTTTATCGACGTCTCGCTATTCTGCCAACTCCCCCAGGCTTTGCCTAGGAGGTTCAAGGTTCCAAGTTCCAAGTTCAAAGTTCCGAGTTCAGGGTCAAACCTTGAACCTTGAACCTTGAACCTTGAACCTTGAACCTTGAACCCGGACCCGATAGGGTCACCGCTAGTCGCCGCGCAGCAGTTCGTTGACGCTGGTCTTGGCTCGGGTCCGGGCGTCGACCTGCTTGACGATCACGGCGCAATAAAGGCCGTAGCGCCCGTCGGCGGCGGGCAAGCTCCCCGACACCACCACTGATCCCGCCGGCACGCGCCCGGAGAGAATCTCCCCGGTCTGGCGGTTGAAAATGCGGGTACTTGCCCCGATGAACACGCCCATCGAGATGACGCATCCTTCCTCGACCACGACGCCTTCGACGATTTCGGAGCGCGCGCCGATGAAGCATCCATCCTCGATGATGGTGGGACCGGCCTGCAGGGGCTCCAGCACGCCGCCGATGCCCACG
>JBGQGU010000363.1:0-4085 GCA_041497655.1 Gammaproteobacteria bacterium | reverse complement strand
CTTGCGCTCGGTGATATCGGTGGCGAGGCTGATGAAACCGGACGGCTGCCCGGAGGCATCCCGCATGACCGTCGTCGAGATGCTGATATTGACGCGCGTGCCGTCCTTGCGCATGCGCACCGTTTCGAAGTCGGTGATCGACTCGCCCCGCAGCAGTTGCTGGCGCAGCGCCACTGCCTCATCCTCCAGATCGGGCGGAACGAAAGGCACCGGCCCGCCCAGCACCTCACGCTCGCTCCAGCCGAACATGCGTTCAGCGGCGGCGTTCCACTTGACGATGCGCAGATTGTGGTCGCGCGCCACGATCGAGACTGGGGACGCGTTGATCAGGGCCTCGAGTTTCTGCGAGGTCTGCCTCAGCACTTCCTCGGCGCTCTGCTGGGCGCTGACGCGCTCGGAGAGCTCGCGGTTGGCCTGCGACAGTTGCTCCACCAGCACGGTATTCTCGAACTTCACGCGCAGCGACTCGCGCACGATCTGGGTCAGGACCGGGCTGGTCCCGAGCACCACCCCCATCAGCACGACGATCAGCACGCCCATGAAGAGGTGCAGCGTGGTGCCTTGCGCGAACACCGTGGCGATGAGCAGGATAAAGGCCGGCAGCACGTAGGTGAGAAAGGCCTGCCGCACCGGCCCCAGGACCACCATGGCGGCCACCATCATGCCGCCGATCAGGAAGATCACGAGGAATTGGTGCGGCAGCGAGGACACCGGATAGAGAACCGAGCCGGCGATGCCCCACAGCAAGCCGGCGGCGCCAGTTCCCATCACGAAGCGCCGCGCCCAGTGGTGCGCCTCGCCATCCGGCGGATTGGCGCTTTGGAACGCGCGGTTCAGCACGTAGCGCGCCCCGGTCACCACGAACATGGCGCACAGCCACGTCCCCAGCAGGGCGCTCGAGACGATCCCCCACAGAGCGAAGACGAGGATGCTGGAATTGATCAGGGTGCCGAGGTACGCGGGCCGCGACAGCCGGTAGAGCTGGCGCACCTGTTCGGCGTAAACCCGATCGCCCGTCACATGTTCGGCCATGGCATTGTCCCGAGCGGGTTATTCCGGTTGCGCCTGTTGCCGCCCGGGAACCGATATGGAAAGCAGATTGTTACACGAATTCCCATACGTCTTTGCGTCTGGGCGTCTATGGATTTTTCGCTTCGGGATTCAGCAAGTTGGGCGGCTTGCCGCCCGTCAATGCCGCGACCAGGTTCTGCGCCGCGGTCATCGCCATGGCGCGGCGGGTCGCCTCGGTGGAGCTGCCGATGTGAGGCATCAGCACCACGTTATCGAGCAGCAGGAACCCCGGGTTGAGCCTGGGCTCGTTCTCGAAGACGTCCAGGCCCGCCGCGCGAATGACGCCGCTCCTCAACGCCGCGATGAGGGCCGCGTCGTTCACCACGCCGCCGCGAGTCGAGTTGATCAGGATTGCGGTCGGCTTCATGAGCTTCAACTCCCGGGCGCCGATCATGTGGTGCGTCTCCGGCGAATACGGCACTTGCAGGACGACGAAGTCGGACTGCTTGAGGAGTTCTTCCTTCGAGATGTACGTGGCATTAAGCCGCCGCTCGAGAGCGGCGGCTACTCGGCTCCGATTGTGATAGAGCACCTTCATCTCGAAGCCCGCGGCGCGGCGCGCGATCGCCTGCCCGATGCGGCCCATGCCGAAGATGCCGAGCGTTGCGTGATGCACGTCTATTCCGAGCCACTGCTTCAACCGCCAGCCGGTCCACTCCCCGGCCCGCACGCGGCGCTCGAGCTCGGTCAGGCGCCGCGCCGCGCCGAGTATCAGCGCCCAGGCAAGGTCGGCGGTGGAATCGTCCAGCACCCCGGGGGTATTCGTCGCCATCACGCCGCGGGCGGTGCAGGCGGCGAGGTCGATATTGTTGTAGCCGACCGCGATGTTCGCCACCGCCTTCAACTTCGAGCAGCGCGCGAGGAGCTTGTCGTCGATGCGGTCGGTGAGCGCGCACATGACGCCGTCCTTGTCGGCGAGCTTGCGGGCGAGAGTATCCGGATCGAAGCCGACATCCTGCTGGTTGGACTCGGCCTCGCAATACTCACCGAGATAAGCGAGCGTTTCGTCAAACACCTCGCGCGTTACCAGTATCCTGGGTTTCATGTGTTCCTCGGTTCAGACTATCGCACAAAAACATGGAGCAACCTCGCGGCTGCTCCACGTTGACTGCTGATCGCTGATTGCTGACTGCTATTTGTACAACGTATGCGGCAGCCACAGGCCGATGCCGGGGAACACATAAAGAATGATCAACGCGACAACCTGGAACCCCATGAACGGCATCATGCCGGCGAAGATCTGGTTGAGCGTCACGTGCTTAGGCGCCACGCCCTTCAGGTAGAAGGCCGCCATCGCCACCGGCGGCGAGAGGAACGCCGTCTGCAGGTTGAGCGCGACCAAGAGGCCGAAGAAAAGCGGGTCAATCTGGAAGTGAGGGAGCAGCGGAATGAAAATCGGCATGAAGATGATGATGATCTCCGTCCACTCGAGCGGCCAGCCGAGGATGAAGATGATGAACTGGGCGAGGATCATGAACTGGACCGGCGTGAGATCCAGCGAGAGAACCCACTTCTCGAGCAGGTCCTGCCCGCCGAGCAGCGCGAATGCCGCCGAGAAAATGCCGGAGCCGACGAACAGCCAGCACACCATCGCGCTCGTCCTGGCGGTGAGGAACGACGACTCCTTGATGATGGTACCGAATTCCCTCAGCGTGCCGCCGATGACGGCGCCGGAGAACGCTCCCCCTCCCGGCGTCTCGCGCAATTTCCCAATATAGCGGTAGACCACCGCGAGCAGGAACGCGCCAAACGCGCCGACCGCCGCCGCCTCGGCGGGCGTCGCCAGGCCGAACACGATCGAACCGAGCACCGCGAGGATCAGCAACGCCAGCGGAAAGAACGAGGCGAGCAGAAGCTTGAACACCTCCAGCCGCTCCCAGTTCCAGAGCCAGTAGACGACGGCAATCACAGCGATGCCGATGCCGAACACGATCCACAACCATAGGGGCACGGGTAGCCGCTCGCGTTCCGCGGCCGCGGCTGCTTTTTCGGCGGGTTTCTTCTCGATCGCCCGCACCGCGCCGAGTGGCTCTTTCGCGCCCTCCCCGGTCTTCGCCTCGGCAGGTAAAGCCTCCTTTGCCCTTTCAGCCGGGGGTTCCTCGACTCCCGCTTCCTTTTCCTCCGCTTCCGGTGCGCCGATGGCGCTCGTTGACGCTTCCTTTTCCGGTTCGGACGCTGCGGCAAGGCCCCCGACCTCGATCAGCCCAGCTGTGCTGGCCTCCACTTCCGGCGCGGTCGCCACGCGATGAATAACGCCCAGCACTGCGACGATGAACAGCGCCGGCAACAGCGTCACGAAAAGCTGCGCGAGCACGGTGCGTTTTGCGACGCCAGCGCCGCCGCCGGTCAGCGATCGCCACAACCCCGTCAACGCGTTGTTGCCGAGCTGTGAAAGCGACTGCGCAAAGGCCGGAAGCGCCACACGCTGCTCGCTCTCGGCGAGCGGAGGCATGAGTGCCGGCTTCCACTTCGCGAGCACGATGATGTAGCCGATGTAGAGTCCCGCCAGCATCATGCCGGGGAGGAAGGCGCCAGCGTAGAGCTGTACGACCGACACGCCCGCCGTCGCGCCATAAACGATCAGCAGCACCGAGGGCGGGATCAGGATCCCGAGGCAGCCGCCCGCAGTGACCGCGCCCGCCGCTATCTTGATGTTGTATCCGGCTTTGAGCATCGCCGGAAACGCGAGCAGCCCCATCAGCGTCACCACCGCGCCGACGATGCCGGTGGCGGTGGCGAAGATCGCGCAGGTGACGATGGTTGCCACCGCGAGCGCCCCCGGCACGCGCGAAGTGGCGAGATGCAGGCTGTGAAACAGCCGGTCGATCAGCTGCGCCCGCTCGACCAGATAGCCCATGAAGAGGAACAGGGGAATCGCGATCAGCACGTCGTTCGACATCACCCCGTAAGTGCGCTGCACGAAGAGATCGAGCACCTGCTGAGTGGCGAGCGCCGGGTTGACGCTGCGGTAGTTGAGCCACGCGAAGAACACGCCCATGCCCATGAGCGTGAAG
>JBGQGU010000362.1:0-4089 GCA_041497655.1 Gammaproteobacteria bacterium | reverse complement strand
CGCACGGACATCGCGGGCACGCTGGCGCGAGGCTGAAATGCAGTGACCAGTGGTTGGAATGAGGAGAGAGCGGATGAGAAACCTGATGATGGGTGTGATTGCGGCAGGCCTGCTGTTCGCGCCGGCCACGTTCGCGGCGGACAAGCAGAAGAAAGACGATACGGCGCACGTGAAAAAGGACGTGACTGATCACCGTGCCATGGCGGAGGCTCATCTGAACGCCGCGAAGTGCCTGGAGTCGGGCAAGCCGGAAAAAGAATGCAATGCCCAGCTTGCCAAGGACTGCAAGGGCCTCGCCATCGGGAAGTACTGCGGGATGAAACACCGCGATTGACGCGCGGGGCTGCCCGATCGGGAATCTTGGAGTAGAATCCCCGCTCTGAAATCGGGCAACGGCCCGGGTGGGCGGGCCACGGTCCACGGAGAAAAGCATGAAGATTACCGTCTATATTCTCGCGATGCTGCTGGCCTCGCACGCGGCCTGGGCGCAGCAGAGGGGCGTTCCCGGCAAGGAACTCTCCGCCAAGGACGCGCCAATGATGGACGCGCCGCTGCCGCCTTCTTCCTACCTCGACAACCCGCTGCCCGAATTGAAGGGCGTGGTGTCGTGGAAGACCCTGGGCCAGGTAACCCCGGTCAGGCAGCAGGACCGCTTCATTCCACAGTTCTCCAGGGACGTCTCCGCGCTCGACAAGAAGGAAATCAAGTTGCAGGGCTTCATGATGCCGCTCGACATGGGCGAGAAGCAGAAGCGCTTCCTGCTGGTCGCGCTGCCGCCCTCCTGCGCGTTTTGCCTGCCCGGCGGCCCCGACCAGCTGGTCGAGGTGGTGGCCAAGACCCCGGTCAAGTACGGTTTCGAACCTATCGTCATCAGCGGCAAGTTCGTCGTGCTGAAGGACGACCCGATGGGGCTCTACTATCGCCTGACCGACGCGGTCGCGATTTCGCAATAGCGTTTTCGAGCGCGGCTTGGTGACCGGCGGATGAAGCGGGCTCTACTTCACGCCATCTGCGCCGTCCTGCTGCTCTGCGCACAGCAGGGCGCGCTCACTCATGCGGTCTGGCACCTCCGTGACCATCTCCCCGCGCACGGGCATCAGGATCGCGCGGGCACCGCAGGCCATCATGGGGATGACGAGTCGTCGTCTCAGTCCCAGTTGTGCGACGTGCATGCCGCCCTTGGCACGCTGCTCGCGGGCGATTGTGGCGGACAGACCGCTGCCACGACTGCCGATTTCCCGCAATGGTTCGCACCGTCTAACGCCGTCTGGCGCATCGCGCAGCCGGCCGTAACCCCGCCTTCCCGCGCTCCCCCCGTTCTCCTCTGACACAACCGGGGCGCAACCGGTGACCCCGGTTGCGGCGTGCCTATTGTGTTTAGAGGAGAACTCAAGTGTTCACACGGAATTTGATCGCCGCTGCGGTCGCGCTCGCATTCGCCGGCCCGGCGCTGGCGCAGGATGCCGAGCTGGCGAAAATACGCGCGGAAATAGAACAGATGAAGCGGGCCTACGAGCAGCGCATCCAGGCGCTGGAGAAGCGTCTCGAGGAGGCGGAAGCGAAATCCGGGAAGGCGGAACGCAGCGCGGCGAATGCGGAGGCCGCGGCGGCATCGGCGTCAAACCGACCGGCGTCCGAAAGCGCCTTCAATCCGGCGATCTCGCTGATCCTGCAGGGCACCTACGCCAACACATCGCAGGAGCCCAATACCTATCAGATCACGGGATTCGTGCCGTCGGGCGGTGAAGTGCGCCCGCCGAAACGCAGCTTCGGCCTTGGCGAGACCGAGCTGGCCATCGCCGCCAATATCGATCCCTATTTCCGCGGGGTCGCGATCGCTTCGCTCGCACCCGAAGGTGGGGTCGGTGTCGAGGAGGCGTATTTCCAGACACTGGCCCTTCCGCGGGGATTCGTGCTCAAGGGCGGCCGCTTTTTCTCGGGCATCGGCTACCAGAACGAGCAGCACCAGCACGCATGGGATTTCCAGGACCCTCCGCTGGCATACAAGGCGTTTCTGGGCGGCCAGCTGAAGCAAGACGGTGTGCAGCTCAAGTGGATCGCTCCGACCGACCTGCTGGTCGAGCTGGGGGTCGAATTGTCGGCGGGCGACCAGTTTCCGGGCAGCGACCGCAACAAGAACGGCGTGGGCGGAAGTTCGATTTTCGGCCATATCGGCGGCGACATCGGCCCGAGCTACGCCTGGCGCACCGGGCTGTCGTATCTCAAATCCTCGCCGCTGGACCGCAGCTACGAAGATACCGATTCGGGGGGCGTCGCTGTGACCAACAAGTTCACCGGCAACAGTCGCCTGTGGGTGGCGGACGCAATCCTCAAGTGGGCACCGAACGGCAATTCCACCGTCACCAATTTCAAGCTGCAGGGCGAATACTTCCGGCGCAAGGAGGACGGACAGCTCACCTACGACGACTCCGCGGGCAGCAACCTCTTCGGGGGCCCGGTCAGTGGCGCGTACGACAGCCGGCAGAGCGGCTGGTATCTGCAGGGCGTGTATCAGTTCATGCCGCGCTGGCGCGCCGGTTACCGCTACGATCGGCTGAATTTCGACACGATCAACAACGGCATCGTCTCGAACGGCCTGGGACCGACCGCGGCGGATTTCCCGGTGCTGACGCCGTACAGCCCCACGCGCGACACGGTGATGCTCGACTGGAGCCCGACGGAGTTCAGCCGGCTCCGGTTCCAGCTTGCCTCCGACAAATCGCGCATCGGGCTGACGGACAACCAGTTTTTCTTGCAGTACATCTACAGCCTTGGCGCGCACGGCGCGCATAAGTTCTGAGCGTCCGGAAATTACGAGAAAGGATCACGAACATGACCAAATCGCTGAAATGCATGATCGCGCTGTCCGCATGGCTGGCGGCGCAACCCGCACTTGCCGCGCTCAATGTTTTTGCTTGTGAGCCGGAATGGGGGGCGCTGGCGAAGGAACTGGGGGGCGACAAGGCGAGCGTGTACGTTGCCACGAACGCGCTTCAGGACCCGCATCATATCGAAGCGCGTCCGAGCCTGATTGCGCGGGCGCGCAGCGCCGACCTGATGGTGTGCAGCGGCGCCGAGCTCGAGATCGGCTGGCTGCCCCTGCTTCAGACCCAGTCGGGCAATCCGAAGATTCAGACGGGCCAGCCCGGCAATTTCGAGGCGGCGAATTACGTGGTCAAACTGGAAGTCCCGCGGCTGGTGGACCGCGTGCAGGGCGACGTCCATCCCGGCGGCAACCCGCACATTCATTTGAGCCCGTACAACATCGAGAAGGTCGCGACGGCGCTCGCCGAACGCATGGCGCAGATCGACAGCGGTGAAGCGGGGTACTATCAAGCGCGGACGAAGGCCTTTCTCGAGCGCTGGCGGCAGGCCATTGTGAAGTGGGAAAAGGATGGGGTGCCACTCAAGGGTGTGCCGATCGTCGTCCACCACAAAGACTTGTCCTATCTCAACAACTGGCTGGGGTTGCGGGAGGTCGGGGAACTGGAGCCCAAGCCTGGCTTGCCGCCGACCACCTCGCACCTGAGCGATCTCCTGTCCCGGCTCGGCAGGGACCCGGCGAAGGCGGTGGTGCGCTCGGCCTACAACGATCCGCAGGCGGCTGAGTGGCTGTCGGCGCGCGCCGGGATTCCGGCTGTCATGCTGCCTTTCACGGTGGGCGGCACCGACAAGGCCACGGACCTGTTCAGCCTGTATGACGACACGCTGGCGCGGCTGCTCGCGGTAACCAAGTGACGACCACGGAGATCGAACTGGGCATCCTGTTGCCGGCGCTCGTTGCCGGCCTGCTGGTCACCGCCACGCATGTGCCGCTTGGCATCCAGGTCCTCTCCCGCGGCATCGTGTTCATCGATCTCGCGATCGCCCAGGTCGCGGGCGTGGGAGTAATCTTCGCCGACTGGCTGGGCCTGGAGCCCCAAGGCTGGGCGGTGCAGGTCGCGGCGCTCGCCGCCGCTCTCGCCGGTGCGATGCTGCTCACCTGGACCGAGAAGCGTTGGCCCGAAGTGCAGGAAGCCGTGATCGGCACCACCTTTGTGCTGGGCGCGAGCGGGGCGTTGCTGCTGCTGGCTGCCAATCCGCACGGTG
>JBGQGU010000361.1:0-4105 GCA_041497655.1 Gammaproteobacteria bacterium | reverse complement strand
ATCGCCCGGTGCCGTTGCTCCAGCACGCGCGCGAGCTCCTCGGGCTGCTTCCTGATCGCGGTCACCTGGGCCGCCACCCTCACGATCCGCAGGACCAGGACGGCAAGGACGGCGAGCGCCAGAATCGCAAACAGGACGTCGGGCATCGCCTGCGAATTATACAAGCAGTTGGCAGTTGTCAGCCGTCAGTTGGCAGCAGGTAGGTGTTTACTCGTCGCTGCAAACTGCAAACCGGCGGCTGGCGGCTCAGCCGAGCGCGCGCAGGACCTGGAGCGGCGCAACGTTCAGCACCCGGCGGGTGCCGACGTATCCGGCCGCCGCCACGCCCAACGCGCCGCCGGCGATCCCGATCAGCCACACCGCCGGGTCCGGCGCATATTGCAGGTGCAGGAAGCGGTGCGCGATGAAATAGGCAAGGCCGCTCGCGCCCGCTGCCGCCACGAAACCCGCTATCGCGCCGATCAGGCTGAATTCGGCGAGGTGGGCGCGTCGGATCTGCACGCGGCTCGCGCCGAGCGTGCGCATGATGGTTGCCTGGAACAGCCGCTCGTCCTGGGTGCTGGCTACGGCCGCATACAACACCACCAGACCGGCGGCGAGCGTGAACAGGAACACGAACTGCACCGCCAGCGCGGCCTGATCCATTATCCGCTGCACCTGGGCAAGCACCTGCGCAACGTCGATCAGCACGATGTTGGGAAAAGCCTTCACCAGCGCGTTGAGCACGTCGACCCGCCCCCCCGGCAGGAGAAAGCTCGTCACGTAGGTCGCGGGGTATCGTTCCAGCAGTCCGGGCGGGGCCACCACGAAGAAATTCACGTTGAAGCTGTCCCAATCCACGCTGCGGAGGCTCGTCACCGTGGCGGTCACCGCGGCACCCGCGATATCGAATGTGAGCGTGTCGCCCATGCGGATGCCGAGCGCGTCGGCCAGACCCCGCTCGACCGAAAACTGGTCGGCGGGTCCACCTGCCCTCTCCCACCAGCGGCCGGCGACGACACGATTGTCCGCCCGCATGCGGGCCGCCCATGACAGGTTGAATTCCCGGGTGATGAGGCGCCTCGCCCTTTCGTCGGCGTAATCGTCCGCGGCTACGCTGCGTCCGCCGATTCTCACGAGTCGCCCGCGCACCATCGGGAAGAGCTCCGGGGCTACCATTCCGCGCTCCGAGAAAAAACGCCCGATGGCGGCGACCTGGTCCGGCTGGATGTTGACGATGAAGCGGTTGGGGGCGTTTGGCGGCAGGCTGTCGCGCCACGTGCGCAGCAAGTCGGCGCGGGTCATGGTGAGCGTGAGCAGCGCCATGATGCCGAGCGCGAGCGCCACGACCTGCAGGATGGTGCCGAGCGCCCGTCGCTGCAGGCTCGCCACGCCAAATCGCCACGAACCGCCGCGCGCGCGCAAGGCCCCGAGCGCGCGCAACAGCAACCAGGTCAGCGCGCACGCACTGGCCATCGCTGCTACGAACCATCCAAGCACCGTCAGGCCGAGCCGCAGTTCCTGCGCCCGCCACAGGATCATCATGGCAATGACTGCAGCGCCGATGCTGTAACCGAACAGTCCCAGGCGCCCGGGAATGCCCAGGTCCCGACGCAGCACCCGCAGCGTCGGCACCTGGGCAAGGCTCATGAGCGGCGGCAACGCAAAACCCAACAGCAGCAGCCATCCCACGGCGGCGCCGTGAACCGCCGGCAGCAGGCTCGCCGCCGGAAGCGATACTGCGACAACCTGGCCAAGCCAGGTCACCAATACCGCCTGGGCGCACGCCCCGATCAGGATCCCGGCCAGCGCGGACAGTCCGCCCAGCACCGTGAAATGCGCGACGTAAAGCCCGGTGATCAGCGCCTGGCTCGCGCCCAGGCAGCGCATCATGGCGCAGCCGTCGAGGTGACGCTGCAGGTAGCGCCGGGTGGCGAGCGCGATCGCCACCGCGGCCAGCAGCACGCTGGTCAGCGCCGCCAGGTTGAGGTACCTCTCCGCGCGCTCGAGCGCCGATCGCAGCTCGGGCCGGGCATCGCGTATGCCTTCGACGCGGATCCCCGGCCGCAGATGGGATTGCGCCCAGGCACGGTAGGCGTCCACCTTCCCGGTTTCCCCGGCAACCTGCAAACGGTAACTAACGCGGCTGCCCGGTTGCACCAGGCCCGTTGCAGCGAGGTCGGCGGCGTTCAGCACGAGACGCGGCGCGCCGCTCAGAAATCCTATTTCCACCCCGGGCTCGTGGGTGACGACGCCGGCGATCGCGAGGCGGCTGCTGCCCAATCCGATGCGATCGTCCGCTTGAAGATCGAGCGAAGTATGGAGCCTCTCGTCCACCCACACCGTCCCGGGTCCGGGAATCGTCCCGGCGACGCGGTCGGGGCCGAACAAGCGTTCAGCGATGCGCAATTCCCCCCGCAGCGGATATCCCGGGGAGACCACCTTGACGTCGGCCAGCACGGTGCGATCGCCCTGCACCACCATGCTGGGGAAGCGGATGATCTCGACCGCGGCCAGCCCGCGGCGCAACGCTTCCTGGCGCAGTTCCGGATCCAGCGGGCGGGAGTCGGCGATCACGAGATCGGCTCCCAGCAACCGGTTGGCCTGCAGCTCGAGCACCCGCTGCACGCGGTCGGTGAAGAAGCCGACGGTCGTGACGGCGGCTACGGCGATGACGATCGCGGTTGCGATCAGCGTGATCTCCCCCGCGCGGTAGTCGCGCGTCAGCAGCTTCCACGCCAGCGCGATCTCCTGTGCGATTCTCATCGTCGATCGAGTGATTGAGTGATTAGGTGATTAGGTGATTGAGAGTTGCGAACCATCGGCCGCTCCACTTAATCACTCAATCACTTAGTCACTAAATCACCAGCCTTCCAGCGGTGAGGCGCAACACGCGGTCGCAGCGCCCGGTGATCGCCTCGTCGTGTGTCACGAGCAACAGCGTCGTGCCGCTTTCCCGGTTGAGCTCGAACAGGAGATCGATCACCTGACCGCCGGTCGTCGTGTCCAGATTCCCGGTGGGCTCGTCCGCGAGCAACAACTTGGGGTGGGTCACGAACGCACGCGCGATGGCCACGCGCTGCTGCTCACCGCCCGAGAGCTGCTTCGGATAATGGTGGAGGCGGTTGGCGAGGCCCACGCGCTCCAGCATCGCGCGCGCCGGCGCAGCCGCCTCCACGGCGCCGGCCAGCTCGAGCGGCAGCATCACGTTCTCCAGCGCGGTCATCGCCGGCAGCAACTGGAACGACTGGAACACGAACCCGACCATCCGGCCGCGCAGCGCGGCGCGCCCGTCCTCATCGAGCGCGTTGAGATCGTGTCCGTCGATACCCACCGACCCCGCGCTCGGGGTATCAAGCCCCGCCAGCAGGCCGAGCAGGGTCGACTTTCCCGATCCCGACACGCCGACGATCGCGACCGCCTCGCCGGCGCGGACCTCGAAATTCACGTCGCTCAAAATGGTCAGCTCGGTGTCGCCGGTGGTAACCTGCTTGCCGATTCCCGAGGCCCTGAGGATGGTCTGCGCGAGGCTGTTCGACATCATTGTGCGTTCAGTGGTTGCGTGCGCGCTGGCGCTGCCGGCCGCGGCTTCAATCGCCGCGACCATCCTGGTCTTCGGCGACAGTCTGGCGGCGGGATACGGCCTGCCCCTTGAACAGGGCTGGGTGCACCTGCTCGAGCAGCGCGTGCGTGCGGAAAAGTTCGATTATAAGGTAGTCAATGCGAGCATCAGCGGGGAAACCACGCTCGGCGGTCGCAACCGCATCGACGCCGCGCTCAAGGCCCATCGCCCCGCCGTCGTCATTCTCGAACTCGGCGCCAACGACGGCCTGCGCGGGGCGAGCCCGGAGACGATTCGCGGCAACCTGGAGGCGATCAGCGATGCGTGCCGCCGCGCCAAAGCCCGCGTGCTCCTGGTGGGCATCCGCCTGCCCCCGAACTATGGCCTGCCGTATGCCGAAAAGTTCCAGGGCGTGTTCCGCGAGGTGTCGCGCAGCCGGAAGCTGCCGCTGGTGCCGTTCCTGTTCGACGGCTTTTCCGACAACCGCGATCTGTTTCAGGCAGACGGCATCCACCCGAGCGCCGCAGCGCAGCCGTTGATGCTCGATACAGTGTGGAAGGAATT
>JBGQGU010000360.1:0-4110 GCA_041497655.1 Gammaproteobacteria bacterium | reverse complement strand
TGGCGTTCTGGATGGTGCGCCGGCGCCGCACGGGGGCGAACCAAAGTGACAGTCCACCCATCGCACCGAGCCTGGGCATGGCGGCTGCCGCTGCGGCGGGGGCAGCCGCCGTGACGGGAGATACCGCCGCAGAAGCGACCGCCCAGACACCGGCCGCCGCGTCCGGGGAAGATGTCGATCCGATGCAGGAGGCGGAGGTCTATATTCAGTATGGGCGCGATGGCCAGGCCGAGGAGATACTCAAGGAAGCGCTGGCCAGGAATCCGAAGCGCGAGGACGTGCAGTTGAAGCTCCTCGAAGTCTATGCCGGGCGCAAGGACAAGAGCGCTTTCGGCAAGCTCGCCGGCGACTTCAACAAGCTCACCGGTGGCGCCGGTGACAACTGGCTGAAGGCGGCGGCGATGGGCTTTACGCTCGATCCCGCGAATCGCCTGTACGAGGCCGGCAAGGATGCGACGACGGCCACGGTGGTCGGAGGCGGTGGCGGCAGCGCTGCCGACATCGATCTCGATCTCGGTGGCGGTGGCGCTCCCCGCACCTCGACCGACATCATGCTCGACGCCGGGGCCGCGGAAGCGGCGACCGGCATGGACACCGCCATATTGGATCTGGGCGCGGTGACCACCGGGCAGCGGGGCCGGCCGGCCGCGCCGATGCCCGATTTCACGCTGGAAGTGCCGCCGGCAGGCGCAAGTTCGCAGACGGATATCGCCCTCGACGCCGCGACGCAGGCGCGGGACAGCAACGTCATCGATTTCCATATCGACCTGCCCCAGGCCACCCAGGAACCGGTCACCGTGTCATCCACGCCGGCTGCTGAGTCCGGTGCGGACGCCGGAGTCGAATTCAAGCTCGACGGGCTCGATTTGAGCCTCGATGGCGAGCCGAAGACCGTGGCGGCGGGCGCAGAGAAGAACGGCCACTGGTACGACGTTCAGACCAAGTTCGATCTGGCCAAGGCGTATCAGGAGATGGGCGACCGGGACGGCGCGAAGGAGATCCTGCAGGAAGTCATCAAGGAAGGCGACGCCGGGCAGAAGGCGCAGGCCAAGACACTGTTGGACAGCCTGGGATAGAAGAACGGGCGACAGATCGAACCGCGGCAGTGCAAGCTGTCGCGGTTTTCTTTTTATAGGTAGCCATGGGCAGGTTGAGCGCATGAGAGTCGCGCTGGGAGTGGAGTACAGCGGCAGCCGCTTCTGCGGCTGGCAGACGCAGCCGCAGGGCTGCGGGGTGCAGGATGCGCTCGAGCGGGCGCTGGCCGAAGTCGCCGGCGAGCCGGTCAGCACGATCTGCGCCGGGCGTACCGACGCGGGCGTGCACGCGCTCAACCAGGTCGTGCATTTCGACACCGCCGCGGACCGGCCTGAAGCGGCATGGGTGCGCGGCGTGAACGCGCTGCTGCCGGCGGCCTGCGCCATCAACTGGTCGCGCCAGGTCGCGCCGGACTTCCATGCGCGCTACTCGGCGGTCTCCCGCTGCTATCGATACCTGCTGCTGAATCATCCGGTGCGGCCGGCGGTGGATGAGACGCGGACGGGCTGGTTCCACCTGCCGCTTGACGTGGAGAGAATGCAGCGCGCTGCGCGCCTGCTGATCGGCGAGCACGATTTCAGCGCCTTCCGCAGCGCTGAATGCCAGGCGCGCACCCCGGTGCGCACCGTCACGCGGCTCGATGTCACGCGCCGCGGCGACCATGTGGTGTTCGACCTGTGCGCCAATGCATTCCTGCATCACATGGTCCGCAACATCGTCGGTTGCCTGGTCTACGTCGGCAAAGGCAAGTACCCGCCGGAGTGGCTGGGAGACGTGCTGGCCGGCCGCGACCGCGCCCGGGCAGCGCCCACTATCGAGGCCGCGGGGCTGTATCTGTCGAGGGTCGTGTACGAGGCACGCTGGGGACTGCCGGAAGCGCCGCGGCGAACGCTCATGGACATGGAAAACGGGAAATAGGAAACAGGGAACTGGAATACAAGCATGAGTAGGGCAATATAGTCGAATCACGAATCACGAATCACGAGAATATGGCGACTGCGGTCAAGATCTGCGGCATCACGCGCGTCGAGGACGCGCTCGCGGCAGCGCGCGCCGGTGCGCGCTCCATCGGGCTCGTGTTCTATGCGCCGAGCCCGCGCTGCGTCACGCCGGCGAGGGCCCTGGAGATCATCCGCGCGCTGCCTCCGTTCATCACCGCAGTCGGCGTGTTTGTGGATCCCCGGGAAGAGGAGGTGCGTGCGACGCTGGCCGAAGTGCCGGTCCAGTTGCTCCAGTTCAGCGGCTCCGAAGGCCCCGATTTCTGCCGCCGATTCGGGCGGCCCTACGTCAAGGCAGTGCACATGAAGGCGGGAGTGAATTTGCTACAATACGCGCGGGATTATCACGACGCCAAGGCGTTGCTGCTCGATACCTTCGTCGAGGGCTTGCACGGCGGCAGTGGCGTGCCCTTCGATTGGGACCTGATACCGTGCGGCCTGCCGCTGTCGGTGATCCTGTCAGGCGGCCTGACCGTCGCCAACGTCACGGATGCGGTGCGCCGCGCACGGCCGTATGCGGTGGACGTATCGAGCGGCGTCGAGTCTGCCAGGGGCGTCAAGGACGCGGCGAAGATCGCCGCGTTCGTCAAAGAGGTGCGCAATGCGGATGGTTGACCTGCCCGACGCGCGCGGCCATTTCGGCCCGTACGGCGGCGTGTTCGTTGCTGAGACGCTGGTCCAGGCGCTGGACGAGCTGAAGAGCGCCTATGCGCGCTACCAGCGTGACCCCGAATTCCAGGCGGAGTTCGCCTACGAGCTGAAGCATTACGTCGGCCGGCCGAGCCCCGTTTACCATGCGCGGCGCTGGTCGGAGCGCTTCGGCGGCGCCCAGGTCTACCTCAAGCGCGAGGACTTGAATCACACCGGCGCGCACAAGATCAACAACGTCATCGGCCAGGCGCTGCTGGCGCGCCGCATGGGCAAGCGACGGGTGATCGCCGAAACGGGGGCCGGCATGCATGGTGTGGCGGCGGCCACCATTGCCGCCCGCTACGGCATGGAATGCGTGGTGTACATGGGGACCGAGGATGTCAAGCGCCAGGTGCAGAACGTCTATCGCATGAAGCTGCTGGGCGCGACCGTGGTGCCGGTGGAAAGCGGCTCGAAGACGCTGAAGGACGCGTTGAACGAGGCGATGCGCGACTGGGTGACCCACGTCGATCACACTTACTACATCATCGGCACGGTGGCGGGCCCCCATCCGTATCCGATGATGGTGAGGGACTTCCAGTCGGTGATCGGCCGCGAGGCGCGCGAGCAGATACAGGAACTCGCGGGCCGTCAGCCCGATGCCGTGCTCGCCTGCGTGGGCGGCGGGTCGAACGCCATGGGCATCTTCCACGCTTTCATTCCCGACGAGAACGTGCGGCTGATCGGCGTGGAGGCGGCGGGCCACGGGCTGGAGAGCGGCAAGCACGCGGCGACCCTGTGCGCGGGGCGGCCCGGAGTCCTGCACGGCAACCGCACCTATCTGCTGCAGGACGAGAACGGGCAGATCATCGAGACCCATTCGATCGCGGCCGGCCTGGATTACCCCGGCGTCGGTCCCGAGCACGCATGGCTCAAGGAAAGCGGGCGCGCCGAGTACGTGGCAGTCACCGATGAGGAGGCCCTGCAGGCATTCCACGACCTGTGCCGGCTGGAGGGCATCATTCCGGCGCTGGAATCGGCGCACGCGCTGGCCTACGCGTCCAAGAGCGCCCCGCGCATGAGGCAGGATGAGATCCTGCTCGTCAACCTTTCCGGCCGCGGCGACAAGGACATGCACACCGTCGCCGAGAGGTCGGGCATCAAGATCTAACGATGAACTATGAACGCGGAACGATGAACGGAGCACCCGCGATAGGATCATTCATCATTCATCATTCATCGTTCATCATTCGCAAGACATGTCCCGTATCTCCGCTACATTCGAATCGTTAAGGAATCAGGGCCGCAAGGCACTGATTCCTTTTATCACCGCTGGCGATCCCGATCCCGAGCTCACCGTGCCGTTGATGCACGCACTCGCCAGGGCCGGCGCCGACGCAATCGAGCTGGGCGTGCCGTTTTCGGACCCGATGGCCGACGGCCCCGT
>JBGQGU010000359.1:0-4127 GCA_041497655.1 Gammaproteobacteria bacterium | reverse complement strand
GGGGGGCAGCGTAGCGGGGGGATTTGCCGGGCCGAAAGGCGACATCCACGCGGAAGTGCTGGTGCTGGGCGCCGGCCCGGGTGGCTACACCGCCGCATTTCGCGCCGCTGACCTCGGGAAGAAGGTGGTGCTGGTCGAGCGCTTCCCGACGCTCGGCGGCGTGTGCTTGAACGTCGGCTGCATCCCATCGAAGGCGCTGCTGCACATCGCGAAGGTACTCACCGAAGCTGAAGAGGTCGCACGCGCCGGCATCGAATTCAGCAAACCGAAGGTGGACCTCGCCCGGCTGCGCGCCTGGAAAGCGGGCGTCGTCGGCAAGCTCACCAAGGGTCTGGCGGGACTTGCGAAACAGCGCAAAGTGCAGGTCGTGCACGGCAAGGGGCACTTCACTTCGCCGCACATGCTGCGTGTCGAGACAGCGGAAGGCGCCAAGACCCTCTCGTTCGATCACTGCGTCATCGCCGCCGGCTCCTCGATCGCGCGCATCCCGGGTTTCCCCTACGATGACCAGCGCATGATCGATTCCACCAGCGCACTCGAGCTTCCCGGCGTGCCGAAGCGGCTTCTCGTCATCGGCGGCGGCATCATCGGGCTGGAGATGGCGACGGTATACGACGCGCTGGGCGCGAAGGTGAGCGTCGTCGAGTTGATGGACTCGCTCATCCCGGGTGCGGACAAGGATATCGTGCGCCCCCTCGCGAAGCGCATCGAGAAGCGCTACGAGAAGATCCTGCTCCAGACGAAGGTGGCGAAGATCGAACCGCAGAAGGACGGGCTGAAGGTCATCTACGAGGGCGCGAACGCGCCCAAGCCGGAAATCTTCGACTCTATCCTGATGGCGGTCGGGCGCCGGCCCAACGGCAATGACATCAACGCGCAGGCCGCGGGGGTGAACGTCAACGAGCGCGGCTACATCCCGGTGGACAGGCAACTCCGCACCAACGTGCCGCACATCCACGCCATCGGCGACATCTGCGGCGAGCCCATGCTCGCGCACAAGGCGACGCATGAAGGCAAGACCGCGGCGGAGGTGATCGCCGGCCACCAGGCGTTCTTCGACGCGCGCACGATTCCCTCGGTCGCCTACACCGATCCCGAGGTCGCCTGGATGGGCGAGACCGAGACGCAGCTCCAGGCGCGCGGCGCCGCCTACGAGAGGGCCTCGTTCCCGTGGGCTGCGAGCGGCCGCGCCATCTCCATGGACCGCGACGAGGGCATGACCAAGCTCCTGTTCGACAAGAGCACCCGCCGCCTGCTCGGCGCAGCGCTGGTCGGCGTCAATGCCGGCGAGCTGATCTCCGAGACCGTGCTCGCCTATGAGATGGGCGCGGACGCCACCGACATCGGCCTCACGGTGCACCCTCATCCGACGTTGTCCGAGACCATCTTCTTCGCCGCCGAGATTGCCGAGGGATCGATCACGGATCTCTTCATGCCAAAGAAATAACCGTGGCCGCGGAGTAAGTCACGGGCCCTGCGCGGCAGCGCCGCGATTGGTGCGGAAATTCCTCACGCTGGCTCACCGCTTCTTACATAATTCAAAAATAGTAGTACCATGCGACTCAGCCGCGGTGATTCGCCGCCGGCAGCACTCCACGAGGCAGGCCTGCCATGCTCAAATGGCTGAGCGATATCGGCAAGAAAGCCGACCATCCGATGTACAACGTCGAGGCGGCGGGCAAGCTGCTCACCGACCTGCCTCCCGACCATGGCAAAGCAGTCGAGGAAATAACGTCCTCGCTTGAAACGGTCGCCGCGACCCCTGGATTTCCCCTCTCCGACCGGATCGGCGTCCTCAAGCTGCTCGACGAAACGGGCCAGAAGCGGGAAACCGCCGCGCTCTCCGAGTTCCTCCGCAGCGACAAGCTCAAGGATTTCGAGCGGCGCCAGTTGTGGCAGGCGCTGGTCGATTTCTGGGAGCATGTCTCCGCCGCCTACCGCATTTGTCTCCAGGAGATTGCCCAGGCGGCCAAGCCAGGCGAGGCCGCGCATCCGGAGCGCACGCTCCTCCTCGTGCGCGCACTGCGCGCCCTTGCGAATGAAGGCAAGGCCATGCATCTCCACTACCTGCCGGTCAAGCCGCGCGTGTGGCAGGAGCTGGCGCGGCTCTACGGCGATGCCGAAAAGGAACACCTCGTCGCGGGACTCGTCAAGGCCTACGCGACCGACGTCCTCCACACCAACGCCCGCCAGGAATTCCTGCGGCTGCCGATGATAGTCGCGGCGAGCCCCGAGTCCGAGCACATGCTCGAGATGGAACTCTCGGCACGCATCGTCGCGCGGCTCGCCGGGGGATTCGCACTCCACGCGCAGCCTGATGCGGATTGCAACTTCTGTGTGGACCTCGCACAACCGGCTGGCCCGGTGCGGCACAAGCCGGAAACGCCGGCAACCGCAACGATGCGCTATTTCGGAGCCAGCCAGGCCCGCGTCGTCATCCAGGAAATAATCGACCGGTATACCGCCAATCCGAAGGAGCCGGAAAAACGCTTCGGGGACGATTACTCCATCCAGGAGAAACTGATCGTGCTCAAGCGCCTGCTGCTGTTCTGGGGCGAGTCGCCACCTCAACAGCGCTGGCCGCGCGTAAAGCTCGAGGCGAAGATAAAGGTCGCGCACGGGTTCCCCGCGGCGTCCGAGCTGGTGACCCGTATCGAGTTCAGCGGCATGGCGGAAATGACCGCGGACCAGCGCGTGAAGGTGAAACAGCAGACCGGCATCGCGCTCCAGGCCGAGGAGGCGACTGCCGTGATCACCGAATGGATGGAACGCGACGGCAGCACCTGGGGTGTGGGCGTGGACATTCCGCGCCAGGACGAGCCGTGGGCGAGGATCGGCGCGCTCTGCACGCTCCAGGCGGCGGGGCACAAGGCGTGGTGGCTGGGCGCGATCCGGCGCCTGCAACGCGACCCGCACGACCACGTGCGCGCCGGAATCGAAATCATCTCCAAGAAGCCGCTGTCGGTATACCTGCGCGGCATCGGCGAGGGCGCCGAGCGTGCCGAGAACTGGCAGACCTCATCCGGCTCGTTCCGGTTCACCTTCCTCAACACACTGGTCCTCGGCGAGAGCGCCACCTCCGGCACGAGTCCCGAGATCCTTCTGAAGCGCGACGGCTTCCTCCCCGGCATCCAGTACGAAGTCCTGATGGGCGGCGAAACGCCGCACGTGCGGCTCGAGGAACTGCTCGAGCGCGGCGAGGACTACGACCGCGTGCGGGTGACGTGGCTCAAGGGCGCCGTATGAACTGGTGATTCGTGATTTGTGATTCGTGATTCTTGACGGTTGACGCGCAGTCGGCCGTTAGTTGCCGAGCGCCTTCTTGTAGTACGACGGATCGTAGTACTTCATCGGGTCGGTGAGCGTCTTGCGCGGCTGGCCGTACTCGCTGCGCAGCGCGAGCACGGTGCGCAGGCCCTCGACGTCCAGCTCCGCCTTGCGCTGCAAGCCGGTCGAGGGATCGAGCAGCACCTATTTCATTTCTACCGTCTTACGCCGGGTGTCTCGACGGGCAGCTCACCCGCCCGCCAGGCGACATACAACTCCAGGTCGAGCAGCTCTTGCGCGCCGTAGGGCGGCATCTCGGCGCGCACGCCGGAGTAGCAAGCCCTGATCCGCCGCTGCAACGACCCGACGGCCTGCCATTCCAGCCGGTAGGCAGGATAGGCGCTGCCGTGACCCTGGGTGATGGTCTCGGCCGCCAGCTTCTTGCCCCAGTTCCGGTCGTGGCAGTGCGTACAGGCGAGGTTCAACTGCCCGATGCGCTGGTGGTAGAGCTCGCGCCCGCGCTCGAAGTTTCTCCGGTTCTGCGTGTCCAGCGCGACGGCGGCCCTCGCGCCGCGCGACTGGTGCGCGACATAGGTAGTCAGCGCGAGCAGTCCGTCGGACTCATATCGAAGCTCTTCCGCTTGCTGATTGCGCGCACGGCACAGGTTGATGCGGCCTTCGAGGTTGATGAGTCGCGCTGCGCCTGGGTCAACGCGGGGGTAGCGCGCGGCCACACCCTTCATGCTCGCGCGCGCGTCCTGGTGGCAGCTCGCGCAGGATTTCCCGCCCTTCCCCGCCGGCTCGTTCCACAGCTTTTCGCCGCGCTCGACCCACAGCATGCCGGGGTTGGCGAAGTCGTC
>JBGQGU010000358.1:0-4154 GCA_041497655.1 Gammaproteobacteria bacterium | reverse complement strand
TCGACGAAGATCAGCGGCTCATTGGGCAGCCGCGGGTGGAAGAATGCGTAGCAGCGGCGGTCGGTGTCGAGGCGGTTCCTCAAATCGTTCCACGACTGGATCGGGTGGACCGCTTCGTAGGCGATCAGCTTCTCGAGGACGAGCGCCGGCGAATACCAGGTGATGCGTCTCAATTCGAGAAAGCCCGGGTCGAACCAGCTCTCGAGCAGGCCGTCGAGCTCGACTTTCAGCACTTCGAGCGCCGGCGCCTGCGGCAGCGCCGCGAGGAGATCGGCGCGCAGGTCCACCAGGAACTTCACGCCCTCGGGCAGCAGGTTGAACTGGGTGAAGAATTTCGCGCGGGGGGCGTTGAGCGCGACGCGCAGCCGCGCCTCCGCCCGGGACAGCTCGGCATCATTCGCCGCGGCCTGGATCGCCACGATGGCCTGTTCCAGCTCGTCGCGGTTGGGTGCGAATTCGTGCGTGATCAGATCGAGGATCGCGGCGCGCTGCACGAGGCTCGCGCCGCGGTAGATGGCCGCGATCCGCTCGGCCCGATCTCGCGCGGAAATCTCGCCGCCGCGCTGCGCCCGGCACTCCTCGAGCAGGGGCTTCACCTCGCCGAGGAGACGCGAAGTCGCGTGGTCGGCTTCGGCCGCGCCGGCCCCTGGCAGCACCGTGGCAGCGAGCCGCTGCCACCAGTGGCGCAGCCGCTCGAATGCTGAAAGCGGATTGGGAGTGCTTGCGGCCTGGCTCATCGTCATCATGTCCCGAATCTGCGTTATCGCTGGATGCTAACCCGCTCGCGTTACACTACAGCGACAGTTCGAGCAAGCTTTGCGATAGATCAACGAATTGGACCGCCAATGCGCCTGAGCGTTCTGGATCAATCACCCGTCATCAGCGGCCACACCCCGGCGCAGGCCGTCCACGAGACCATTCGCCTGGTGAGGGCGGCGGAACGTCTGGGTTTCCACCGCTACTGGCTGGCGGAACACCACTCGATCGCCGCGCTTGCTGATCCCTGCCCAGAGATCCTGCTCGCACGGATCGCGGCCGAAACCTCGCAGATACGGGTCGGGACCGGGGGCGTCCTGCTGCCTTATTACAGCCCGCTCAAGGTGGCGGAGCAGTTCCGGATGCTGGAGGCGCTTTACCCCGGGCGCATTGACCTCGGTATCGGTCGGGCTCCCGGGGGCGACCAGGTGACGGCTTTGGCCATCGGCGAGGGGCGCTACCCGGGCGCCGAGCACTTCCCGGAGCAGGTGCAGTATCTCGTCGCCTATCTCGACGGCGCCCTGCCATCCGATCACCCGTTTGCCGGGGTGAAGGTCATGCCGGCAGGGCCCACTGCACCGGAGGTCTGGCTGCTCGGCTCATCCGATTACAGCGGCGCGCTCGCCGCGCAGCTGGGCCTGCGATTCGCGTTCGCTCACTTCATCAGCGCGGACGGCGGGGATGCGGTGATGCGGGATTACAAACGCCGCTATGAGCCTTCGCGGCGCGAGCCGGCGCCGCAGGCCCTGCTGTGCGTGTTCGTGATCTGCGCCGAGACGTCGGCGGCCGCCGAGCAGCTCGCCGCCAGCATAGACCTGCGCCGGCTCAACATGGATTACGGGGTGAACGCCCCGGTGCCGAACTACGAGGAGGCCCGAACCTACCCCTACACAGAGGCCGACCGCCGGCGCATCGCGCATCATCGCCGCCGGGTCGTACTGGGCGAGCCCGGGATGGTCCGCGACCGACTGCTAGAAATGCGCGAGTTATTCCAGGCCGACGAGCTTATGGTCATCACCATTACAGGCACTTATGACAGCCGGTTGAGGTCCTACGAGCTGCTGGCAGGGGCGTTCGGGCTGAAGGGCCCCGGTCAGCGCGATCGTGCCTGACGCCTCGTTGCGGAGGCGGGGAGTCAGGGGACATACTGGGACAACCGGTATGCCCCATGTTTTCTTGAGTGCTTGCATCAAGAAAACATGAGTGGTTTTCATGGGACTGATGGGAAAGGCCTTGTTGATGCGCGCGGTATGGAATTGCCTGGTTGCGCTGGCCGGCGCCCTGATTCCGGCCGCAGGGGGAGGGATGCAGGCGCAGGCCCAGGACGCTTACGAATCCCAGCGCAAGCGCATGGTGGAGGAGATCGCGTTGCTTGCGCGCGAGACGCGTTTCGAAACCGGCCGGGCGGCGCTCGGCGAGTCAGTGATGGCGGCGATGGCGAAGGTGCCGCGCCACGAATTCGTACCCCCGCTGGAGCGGCGCAACGCCTACGCCAACCGCCCGCTGCCGATCGGCATGGGCCAGACGATTTCGCAGCCCTTCGTCGTTGCGTTGATGACCGATCTCATGGCGGTCAAGCCCGGTGACCGGGTGCTCGAGGTCGGCACCGGCTCGGGTTATCAAGCAGCGCTGCTGGCGGAGCTTGCCAGCATGGTCTATACCATCGAGATCGTCGAGACGCTCGCGCGCGAGGCCGCGGAGCGTCTGAAACGGCTGGGCTACCGCAATGTGGTCACGAGAACAGGCGATGGCTACCAGGGCTGGCCCGAGCACGCGCCGTTCGATGCCATCATGGTGACGGCCGCGCCGCGCGAGGTGCCGCAGCCGCTGATCGACCAGTTGAAGGCCGGCGGGCGGCTGATCGTTCCCGTCGGCGGCCAGGCGGCGGGGCAGTCGCTGCTGCTGATCGAGAAGCAGCCGGACGGAAGAATCACGCGCCGCAACATTCTCGCGGTGCGCTTCGTGCCGCTCACGGACAAGTCAGGAAGGCAGCAGTAAGCGCATTAATCGGAAGAAAGTGCCTCGAACTGCGTGACTCGTTGCTCGTTACTCGTGACTCGTGATTCGTGACGCGAAACGAGAAACGAGAAACGAGAGACGGGTGACGGGGGTTACGGCAACTTGGCAATCAGATCGTGAGCGGCGCGCTCGAGCATGGTGCGCAGCATCACCGGTTCTTCCGTCACCACCTCCTGCGAAATGCGCATCTCTTGCGTTCCTTCCCACGCGATCGTGCCATCGCTGCTGTCCCAGATCTGGAAAAACAGGCGGACATGCGCGAACTGGGTCTCCACGATGCGGATGCCGAGAATTCCGAAGCGCTCCTTTGCCCCTTGCCCGAAGCCTTGCAGCTTGAGTTGAGCGAGGTAGCGCGTTCTGGTTGCCGCACCGACCTGCTGCAGCACGTCCCGCGAGAGCAGGCCGGTGTCGCGGTAGTCGTCGTACATCCGCTTGTAGGCGTCGGCCAGCCCCGCCTTATTGATGGCGCCCAGCGTTTCGGCAAGCGTCACGACCCGCAGGCCTTGCCGTTCACGCTTGATCACGTCGGCGAAAGTGAGCGCAACGGCCTGCTTTTCCTGTTCCTGGCCGGTGACGGTCGAAGGCGTGATGAACGCGATGCCGGATGCTTCGAGGTCACCCGGTCGCAGCGAAATGCCGTGCTCCTGCAGGATTGGATAGACCTGGGTGCCGAAACAGCCGGCCAGCGCGAGGAACAGCGCACCCGCTGCGAATGCCTCCAACACCTTCGCGCGTGCGGGTCGGGTCATGCGCGGCCTCTGAATGGTCATTGAATGTGCGAGCCTGCTTCTCTAGGACCCGGCCGCAGTCGCGCCGGTCGGTCTGGATTCTACTATGCCCTTCGTACCCGTTACTGACCGGGCGGAAAGACAGCGCTGTCGCGCGAGAACAGCAGCGCAAGATTGAACGCGGTCATCGCCCTTGCGGCGACGCCCGCGCGGTCAGAACCGGTAGCGAACCCCGAAACGCAATCCCAGGCCCTGGAGCCGCAGCGGATTCGGGCCGGCGATGTCGCCGGAAAGCAGATCATAGCTGAGCGCCCAGCTCGGCGTGAGCCAGTGCTGGCCGGTGAAGGAGAGTTGGCGCGGATAGGCGCCGGTGGGATCGAAAGCGGACGAGTACGTTTCCATGTCCCGGCCCAACGCGAACCCGAACGAGCTGAACGTGCTGTGCTGGTAGCCGAATTGCAGTTGATAGCCGGGCGCAAAGCCTGCCCCCGCGATGCGGGACGGCGCAAGCGAATAACCGTTCGTGAGCGGAGCATCGCCGCGCGTGCCCAAATCAGTATCGTATACGCTGTACTGGATCCCCACGCTCAGCGCCCTGCGATCGCTCAGCGCAGTATGCACCTGGCCCGTCAGCGCGTAGCGGCGCGGGGC
>JBGQGU010000357.1:0-4168 GCA_041497655.1 Gammaproteobacteria bacterium | reverse complement strand
TGCGCGAGCCTCGCGGCGGGCAATCTCGAAGGCGCCCGCAGCGGCGGCCGCGCGCTGCGCGAGGGCGCGGCGGTGCGCAACGCCATGCTGGCGGTCGCGCTGGCGCAGCAGGGGCACGTGGGCGGCGAAACCGTCCTCGAGGGCGAAGCCGGCTTCTATCACGCCTACGCGGGCAACAACCAGGGCCGGCTCACCTACAGCTTCACCGGCGACACGCGCGCGAGCCTCGACCAGATCACCGCGGGACTGGGGAAGCAATGGATATTCCTCGAGACGCTCTACCGCATCTACTCCACGGCCGGCTACAACATCGCTCACATCGACGTGACGGCGGCGCTGTGCGCGGAGCACGACATCCGCTACGAGGACGTCGAGCGCGTCGAGGCCGTGGTGAACTGGCTCGAGACGCAGTATCCCAGCCCCGCCTTCCCCAGCCGCAGGGAAGACCAGCGGCACGGGCCGGGCAGCACGTCGTATCACACGGCATACGGCGTGGTGAAACGCGGCTTTCCCGTGAGCCGGGGCTGGCAGGTTGATCCGTCCACCTTCAGCGACCCGCCGGAAGTGCTGGATCTCATGAAGCGGGTAACCATCGTCCCGTCGCACACGATGCCGCTCTTCGCTCCGCGGATCACGATCTTCACCCAGGACGGCAGGCGCTACACGAAGCAGGCGACCGGGCGCGAGTTCAGCTGGGACTTCGAGGAAGAAACGCGCCGTATCCTCGGTGTCGTCCCGGGGCTGCCGATTCCGGCGGCGCAGTTCCAGGAGATCATCGCGGCCTGCCGCGGGCTCGCGCGCGAGGAGCGGGCGGACCGGCTCATTCGGCTCACCTTGAGTTCACCGAAGAAGTGACGAGAATGGGTTAGCCAAGGGCGCAAGAACGGGTCAAACTAGCGTCCCATTCAACAGCTCATCGAGCGGAGGCCCCATTGAGTCACACTCTGATGCTGCATACCAGGCGCAGGAAGCAAAGAGGCAAGAAGCACCTCGCGGTGTTAGCCAAGCGCGCGAAGAAGCTGAGGAAGCAAGACTTGAAGAGGGCCAGTGCGGGCGCCCCGAAAGAAGGCCACCCCTAGCCGCCTTCCAGGATCAAAGGAGCCGCCCGAATCAAGATGAATCGAGCCAGGTCCCTTTAACGCTCTAATTGCGAATCACGATCCACGAATCACGAGCGAGTCTCAGGGAGGAGCAGCCATGTTGAACGATCGGATCCGCCCACTGTGTGCGGCGGCACTGTCTTTTGCGACGCGTGTTGTTTTCGGTGCCTGCCTTGTGCTGCCCACATGGGCCGCCGATAGCGCGGCGGATTTCCCGCGCAGGCCAATTCGCATTGTTGTGCCTTTTCAAACCGGAGGGTTGCCGGACCTCACGGCCCGCCTGATTGGACCCAAGCTCTTCGACTTGTGGAAACAACCCGTCGTCGTGGAAAACCGCCCCGGCGCCGGCGGCATCTTAGGAACGGACATCGTGGCCAAGGCGAGTCCCGACGGACATACGCTGCTCATGCCCACTTCGGGACATGCGGCGCTCCCCGCCGTCACCGCCAAGCTTCCATTTGATCCGCTCAAGGATTTCGCCCCCATCACGATGACCGCCAACGGCGCCTATGCGCTGGTCGTGCCTCCTTCGCTTGGCGTCAAGTCGGTGAAGGAGCTGATCGCGCTGGCAAAGGCCAAGCCGGGACAGCTCAACTTCGGTTCCGCCGGCACCGGCAGCGGCACCCATTTCGCCGCGGAGCTGTTCAGGGATCTGGCCAAGATCGATGCCGTTCACGTGGCCTACAAGGGCATCCCCGACGCGCTAACCGACACGATGAGCGGACGGATACAGTTTTTCATGCCCCCGCTGGTGAGCGCCGCCCAACTGGCCAAGGACGGCAGGCTGCTCGTGCTTGCGGTCTCCCAGCGCGTTCCCGGATACGAGGATATTCCAACCCTGGCCGATTCCGGACTGCAAGGCTACCAATGGAGCGGGTGGTCCGGGCTGCTGGCCCCGGCGAAGACTCCGCGCGCGATCATCAACAAGCTCCACGACGAGGTCGCGCGTATTCTGATCCTCCCCGAGGTCAAGCAGCGCATGGCGGCACTCGGCGCGGATACGACGCCAACGACGCCGGAGGAGTTCGGGAAATTGATCGCCGACCAGATACGGCTTACCACGAGCCTCGCCCGGCGGGCCGGCATCAAACCGCAATAATTTCCGGCGCGTTCTTCCACTGGCGGTATCGCGGCGCGCGCCTGATCGCGCAACCTCTCGATGACAATTCATTCGCGAAGAAGCAGAACGGCCATGTCGCGCGACCCGCAGGTTGACCTCATTCTTTCCCATTTCACCCCGCGCTATGTCGCCACGGGCGTGGATCCCAACGATTTGAACCGGCTGGCGGCCAGGATAGAGAACTGGGCCGACTGGTGCCGCATCTGGTCCGAGGAAGCGAGCCGGCACGAGAAGCTCGCGACCGAGGCCGCCGGGAAGAACCGGCGCGCGACCGCCGCGGAAGGCTTTCTGCGCGCGGCGATCTATTACCACTACGGAAAGCACTTGTTCGCCGGGTCGCCCGCGGAATACCGGCGGGCGCACGAGAGCGTGCTGCGCTGCTATACGGCTGCCGCCGCCGATACCGATCCGCCGATGCAGCGCGTCGAGTTTCCGTTCGAAGGCGCGCGCATGGCCGGCTGGCTGCGCTGCCCGCGCGGGGCGGAGCGGCCGCCCGTGGCGATAATTCTCCCTGGCCTGGACGCCTGCAAGGAGGAGCTGCACGCCTGGAGCAATGCCTTTCTCAAGCGCGGCTTGGCGACGTTGACTCTCGATGGCCCCGGGCAGGGCGAGACCGCGTTCCAGCTGCCGGTTCGGCCCGATTGGGGGCGCGTCATTGGCGCGGTGATCGACGTCCTCGAGCAGCGCGCCGACGTCGACGGCCGCTCGGTCGGCGCCGTCGGCCAGAGCCTGGGCGCGCTCTACGCGCCGCTCGCCGCGGCGGGCGAGCCGCGGATCAAGGCCTGCATCGCCAACTGCGGGCCCTTCGACTGGGCGGCCACGCTGCCCAAGCTCCCCAAGGTGTCGCAGGAGGTCTTCCGGGTGTGGAGCCGCGCCACGACGCAGGCGCAGGTCGAGGAACTCGCCGCCCGGATGACTCTCGAGGGGAAAGCCGAACGGATCCGCTGCCCGCTATTGGTCGTGTTCGGCGGCGGCGACCGGCTGATTCCGCCTTCCGAGGGAGAGCGCCTCGCGCGCGCGGCCTCCGGGCCGACCGAGTTCGTCCTGTTCGAGGAAGGCAATCACGTCTGCTTCAACATCAGTTACCGCTTTCGTCCGCTGACGGCCGACTGGATGGCCGAAGCCCTGGCCGGGCGAAAGTGACCCGGTAGGTTCAAACGGGAACGGCGCTTTAGAGTGAATGGGCTTGTACTCTCTTGAAGGAGGTGTCTCATGACGTTAAAGCTCAACCACCTGCACCTGAAGACCAGGGATCCGGAGAAGACGGCGAAATTCTACGTCGACACGCTCGGCGCGAAGATCGTGAGTCAGTCCGCGAACGGCGGCTACCGCCTGGATCTGCATGGGCTGTCTCTCAACGTTTCGAAATTCCTTGAGAGCCAGACCCGCGAGCAGAAGTATGGCATGGAGCACATTGCCATCGATACCGACGAGCTCGACGCGCTCGTGGAAAAGCTCAAAGGCCAGGGCATCAACATCCTCGAGCAAACCGTTGTCTCGGGCGGCCGGCGCGTTTGTTTCTTTGAGGGGCCGGACGGCGTGCAGCTCGAGTTCATCGAGATGAAGACATAGCAAGAGTCCCTAACCACTCAACTTGAAGGGGAAGACCATGACGTCCACCAGTCGTTTACGCGTGGGATTTATCGGGGCGAACGGAAGATGGGGTCCGAGCGCCCATGCCCCCGCTCTCCAGCGGCTGCCGGAGACCGAGCTCTATGCGGTCTGCACGGCGCACGCGGACACGGCACAAGCGGCGGCCGACAAGTACGGCGTGAAGCGCGCGTACAGCGACGTCAAGACCATGGGCGCGGATCCCCAGGTCGAGGCAGCGCTCGTCGCCGTGCGCGTGCCGGCGCACTACGCGCTCTCGAAGGCCGCGATGGAAGCGGGCAAGCATGTCTACTGCGAGTGGCCGCTGGGCGCGAACACGAAGGAGGCCGAGGAGCTG
>JBGQGU010000356.1:0-4173 GCA_041497655.1 Gammaproteobacteria bacterium | reverse complement strand
GCCAGAGGACGCGCCAATTTCAACCTCGCACAGGCCCAGGAGCGCATCGGCAAGCTCGCCGCGCAGGTAGAATAGCCGGCTCTGGGAAACGGACCGGTTCGCATGGCCGAACAGCGCAAAAAACTCCGCCTCGGCGAGTTGCTGGTGCAGCAAGGGCTGATCACCACCGACCAGCTCTCGATCGTTCTCGCCGAGCAACGCCACAACAATATCCCCATCGGCCGCCTGCTGGTGCGGCTCGGCTTCGTCACGGAAAGCGCCATCCGTGACATCATGGCGCGCACCATCGGCCAGGAGGCGATCGACCTGGCGCAGGTGGTCGCCGACCCCGAGGCGCTCAAGCTCGTCTCGCAGGACTTCGCGCGCCGCAACCGCGTGCTGCCGATCGCCTACGATCCCGCGGACCAGGTGCTCACCGTCGCCACCACCGAAATCTTCAACGTGGTGGCGATGGACCAGTTGCGCGCCATGCTGGGCCCGCAGATCGAGATCAAGACGCAGCTCGCGAGCGAGGCGCAGCTCGAGGACTACACCGACCACTTCTACGGCTACGAGCTTTCGGTCGACGGCATCCTGAAGGAGATCGAGACCGGGGAAATCGACTACGAGAGCCTGCAGATGGCGGGCGGCGGCGACGAGTACACGCAGCCGATGGTGCGGCTGGTCAACGCGCTGCTGGTGGACGCGGTCAAGCGCGGCGCCTCCGACATCCATTTCGAGCCGGAGTACGCCTTCCTGCGCATCCGCTATCGCATCGACGGCGTGCTCGAGACGGTGAGAAGCCTGCACAAGACCTACCTGCCGGGGATCACCGTGCGCGTGAAAGTGGTGAGCGGCATGAACATCGCCGAGTCGCGCGCGCCGCAGGACGGGCGGCTTTCGCTCACGTTGAACGGCCGGCCGATAGACTTCCGCGTGTCCACGCAGCCCACCATCTACGGCGAGAACATCGTGCTGCGCGTGCTCGACCGCGAGAAATCGATCATCAGCCTCGACCGCATGCGGCTCTCCAAGCAGGCGACGGACAAGATCAACCTCATGCTGGCGCGTCCCGAGGGCATCCTGATCGTCACCGGGCCCACCGGCAGCGGCAAGACCACGACCCTCTATTCGCTGCTCTCGCAGGTCAACGACGAAACGGTCAACATCATGACGCTGGAAGACCCGGTCGAGTACCCCTTGACCCTCATGCGGCAGACGTCCGTGAACGAGGTCGCGCGCATGGATTTCGCCGACGGCATCCGCGCGATCATGCGCCAGGACCCGGACATCATCCTGGTGGGCGAGGTGCGCGACAAGGAAACCGCCGAGATGGCGTTCCGCGCCGCGATGACCGGCCACCAGGTATTCACCACGCTGCACACGAATTCGGCGCTCGGCGCCTTCCCGCGCCTGCTCGACATCGGCATCCAGCCCGACATCATGGCGGGCAACATCATCGGCGTGATCGCGCAGCGCCTGGTGCGCGTGCTGTGCACCCACTGCAAGGAAGCCTACGCGCCGTCCCGGGAGGAGCGCCAGCTGCTCGGGCCCACGGGGGATAAGGTCTCCTTCCTGCACCGCTCGGTCGGTTGCAAGCTTTGCGACAACAAGGGTTTCAAGGGCCGCACCGCCATCATGGAGCTCCTGGTGATGGACGGCGACCTCGACGAGTTGGTGGCGCGCCGCGCCACGGCCAAAGAGCTGCGCGCTGCGGCCATGGCCAAGGGCTACCGCTCGCTCTCCGACGAGGGCCTGCAGCGGGTGGTGGACGGCATTACGAGCCTCACCGAGGTGGCGCGTGAGATCGACCTGACCGGACGCTACGGCTAACCGGCTTGCCCGGAGTGATGAGTTTTGAGTGCTTAGTTTTGAGTTGACCCCGACCGATTCTGACCTGATAACTCAATACTAAACACTCAACACTAAACACTGTTTTCCAGTGCCTTCCTACAAATACAAGGCAATCGACAAGTCTGGCCGGCCGGCGCGCGGGGACATCGAGGCGGTCAACGAGGTCGACCTCGAGTTGCGCCTGCGGCGCATGGGGCTCGATCTCATCACCTACCGGCAGGTCGAACGCCAGGCGCGCGTTTTCGGCGCCCGCGGCAAGATCACGCGTCAGGACCTCATCAATTTCTGCTTCGACATGGAGCAGATGGCGCGCTCCGGCATTCCAATGATCGACGGCATGCGCGACATGCGCGACTCGAGCGATAGCCCGCGCTTCCGTGACGTGCTGTCCGTGATGACCGAGGACATGGAAGGCGGTAAGGTGCTTTCGCAGTGCATGGGCAACCATCCCACCGTGTTCGACAACGTCTTCGTCAGCCTGATCAGGGCGGGCGAGCTGACCGGCCAGCTGCCGGAGGTGTTCAAGAACCTGGCGGACAACCTCAAGTGGCTCGACGAGCTCATTTCACAAACGCGCCGGCTGCTGATCATGCCGCTCATGACGCTGGTGGTCGTGCTCGGCGTGCTCACCGCGCTCCTGATCTTCCTCGTGCCGCAGATCGCGCAGTTGTTCAAAACCATGGGCCTCGCCCTTCCGACGCAGACCAGGGTGCTGATCGCGGTTTCAGAATTCATGACCCAGTACTGGTACGGGGTGTTCGGACTTCCGGTAGTGGTGTTCGTGGTTCTGGCCGTGGCGGTCCAGCGCAGCCCGCGGGCCGCGTATATGTGGGACTACACGAAACTGCGCCTGCCGCTGGTCGGGCCGACGATTCTCAAAATCATCCTGTCGCGCTTCGCGAACGTGTTCGCGCTCATGTACCGGTCCGGCATCACCGTACTCGATGCCATCAAGACCAGCGAGGACGTCGTGAACAACAAGGTCATCTCGGACAGTCTCGTGAGGGCCGGCCAGCAGATCACCGCAGGGGAAAGCCTGAGCGAGACCTTTCAGAACCTGGGCGTTTTCCCGCCGCTCGTCATCCGCATGCTGCGGGTGGGCGAGAACACCGGCGCGCTGGATACCGCGCTCATGAATATCACTTACTTCTACAACCGGGACGTCAAGGAATCGGTGGACAAGGCGCAGAAGATGCTGGGACCGGTGATGACGGTGGTTCTCGGCGGGCTGCTGGGCTTTGTCGTCTGGGCCGTGCTGGGACCGGTGTATGATATTCTGGGTAAAATAAAATTCTAACGCCTTGAATCATAGACGATAAATGGTGATTCGTGACGGTATTCCGCGGCGCAGGACAGGGCACTCTATACCATTCAGGATTCACGACTCACGGAATTTGAATGGCTGAAAAGCTCCTCATCGGCATCTCGGCGCAGATCGTGACTGCCGCCCATTGGCGCGGCGGCAAGATCGTCGAGTGCCTCACGTTCACCAATGACGAGAGCGGCCAGGCCGATTTCAAGGAGCACCTCGCCCGGTCCGCCGATGTGCCCACCCATATCATGGTGGACGCCGTCGAGGAGGACTACCGCTTCGAGACCCTGCCGCACGCGTTCGGCAGCGACCGTGCGGACATGGTCGGTCGCAAGCTCAAGCAGCATTATCGCAACACGACCTACATGGCCGCCACGCTGCTCGGGCGCGACACCGGCAAGCGGCGTGACGACCGTTACCTTTTTTCAGCGCTCACCAACCCCGACCTGATCGCGGACTGGCTGCAGGCAGTGGCCGCGCGCGGAATGCCGATAGCGGGGATCTACCTGCTGCCGATGGTAGGCGCGGGGCTGCTCGACAAGCTCGACGTGAAGGCGACCAACCTGCTGCTGGTGGCGCAGCATGCCACGGGCCTGCGGCTCACCTTCTTTCGCGACCGCCAGTTCCGCCTGAGCCGGCTCACGCGCGGGGACAGCGGCAGGCCGGAGAGCCGCACCCGCTACTTCACCGAGGAGATCTCCAACACCCGGCTCTACCTGCACGCGCTGCGCACCATGACGCTCGACGAGCATCTCACGGTGCTGCTGATCGACCGCGGTGATGAGCTGCAGGAGGAGGAGGCGGGCATCGCGCGCGACAACCCGAGCCTGGAATGCGTGCGCCTCGGCCGCGGCGAGCTCGCCGGCCGCCTTGGTATCAACAATGAGCTGCTTGAAGCCTCGCCGTACGCGATCTACCTGCACCTGCTCGGGCTGAAGGCGCCGCTTAGCAATCTCGCGCCGGCGAGCACGATGGTGGGCTACCAGCGTTTTCAGGCGCGACGCGCCATCTATGCAGCGTGCGGCGCG
>JBGQGU010000355.1:0-4183 GCA_041497655.1 Gammaproteobacteria bacterium | reverse complement strand
CGAGCAGCCTGACCAGCGCCTCGGTGTCGAGGCGCAGTGCTGCGGTCGGCTCGATCGCGGTAACCGTGGCGAGACGCCGCGTCTGACCGAGCAGCAGCCCGGCCCAGCCGAACACCCCGCCGCGTGTCACGCGCTTGAGCGCTTCGCGCGCGCCGACCTCCGGCTTGAAGACGTGCTCGGCGCGCCCGGATACGACCACGAAAATATCGTCCGCCACATCGTCGGCGCCGTAGATGCGCGCGCCGGCGCCATAGCGCGCCGGCCGCGCGATCGCCGCAATGCGCTGCAGCAACGCCTCGGATGCGTCCCCGAAGGGCGTCGTCTCGCGCAGAACGGCGATTGCGTCGTCGGCCGCGCCGACTTTCGGCGCCGCCTCCATCAGCTCTTCGGCGCCTGCGAGGCGGGCAGCGCCTTGACTCTCCCGATCGGCGCCTTGAGGCCGCGTTCCTTGAGGATGTCCTCGGTCCACGTCGCTTCGATCGCCTCGGGACGCAGCTTCTCGACGTTGATGCTCTTGATCGAGTGCAGGAACGCCGCCGCGCGGCTGATCAACTCGCGTGCCTCCGGGGTGAACGTGTAGTGGAAAATGTTACGCGTTTCTGAGCCCCCGGCGGCGCTCGGGTACTGGCCGTAGAGCGAGTTCCACAGGACTCTCTCCGAGAACCCGGTCGTTTGCTCTTTCGCCATCTTGATGACTTCGGGTGCGTTCTTCGCGTCGCTGAGAAACAGCTGTGCATCGAGTTCGCCCTGCAGCCAGGCCTTCACCACGTCGGGCCGCTGCTTGATCAGGTCGGCGCGCATGCCGAGGAAACCGCCGTCATTTTCCTGCACGCTGGCGCCGGTCGCGATCAGACGCGCGAGACCCTCCTCGACCAGGCGCGAAGTGGTCGGCTCCCACATCACCGCCGCGTCGAGCTTTCCGGCGCGGAAGTTGGAGGTGATCACCTCGATGTTCTGGTTCAGGTACTCCTTCGGCTGGATGCCCGACTTCCTGAACACCGCCTGCGCGAAGCGGTCGGTGCAGCTCCCCTTGGGCACTGCGACCGTCTTTCCGTTCAGCCACTGGATTGCCGCATCGGCGTTCTTGAATTCCGGCGCGTCCTTGCGTACTAGAAACGCGTTGCACTGATCGTACGCCAGCCCGAGATTCGCGACCAGCCGGACATCTGCGACGTCTTGCTTGGTCGTCGAGACGATCGAGGGCATATCGCCCATGTAGCCGATGTGCTGCTTGCCAGCGATCAGGTTGTTGACGATGATCGCGCCCTGCAGGCCGATCTGGAACTCGACCTCGGAGCCCTTCGGCAGGTATTTCTCGTAGAACTTCTTGCCGCGCATCACCACCCCGGACCAGGCCTGGGTGTAGTAGGGCTGGTAGCCGACGACCAGCTTTACCGGTGTGCCGGGCTTGCCGTAATCGATGTCGGCAGCCTGCACGCCGCCTAACAATGCGCTGCTCGCAATCACAACGCCGATACTGTGACGAAAACGTTTGATGAATGTCATGACACCCTCCCTTTCTGGTTGAACTGCCAACAACGCCACGAAACGATGCTCACTATCTTATTGTTATTCGATCCGCAAAGAAACAATGACAAGTTTCTCTTTCTTTACGCCGCCATCCCGTTCATCTTGCTCCTGACGAAGCGAGATAGCGTGCGATGAGCGACGAAAGGCGCCTCATCACGAGATATCCCGACGCGGGATCGGCCTCCAGCACCTTCAGTACCCGTTTGCCGTTGATCCTCAACAGCGTCGAGCGCTCAAAACAGGTCGCCTTGGCGATTCTTACCGGCTGGCTTTCGAGCAGCGCAGCCCACCCGAACACTTCCCCTTTCCTCAGCATGAAGCCGGCGGGGCGGGTACGCTCGTCGCGGCCGATCAGAAATTCCACGCGCCCCGACTCTAGCACGTAAAAGTCGTCGGCGGGATCGCCAACTTCATAGAGGGTACCGCCCTGCTGGTACTCTTCACGCCTCGCCAGTGCGTTGATCTGCGCGAGGGTGCCTTCGCGGATACCGAAAAACAGCTCACCGACGTTGAGCGCGCCCGGTGTATCGATGTAAATTGAGTCGCTGTCCACTTGCACCTTAAAGCAATCAAGCGGCATTTCGGCGAGCCCGATCGGCGACCCGCTACGGATGTCCCATTGCCAGAGGTGCTGGTGACAGGTCAGCACTGAGCCATCGTAGAGCCCCTCTGCCAACGACACATCCTGATGCGGGCACGTTGCCTGGCAGGCGAAATACTCTTCGCCGGAGCTGGCAATCAGCACCTTGAGCCCTTCCCCGGCATCGAATTCTGCCATTCCGTTCGCCGGAACGTCCGCGCGACGGCATACGAACTTTCGCGCCATCAGCTGAATTTGTCGTAACGTATGTTGTCGGTCGTCAGTCTTGCTTCCAGCAACAGCATGCGAATCGCCGCATCCACCGCCGGCGGCGGTCCCGCGAGATAAGCGCGCATGTTGTGATACTTGCCTTTCATGTGGCGTGCCGCTACTTCGTGCACCAGCCCCTTATCAAAGGCGAGCGCCGGGTAGCGTTGCGCGGCATCACCCGGCATGTCTTCGTCTGAAAGCGCAATCGTAACCGTGAGTTTCCGCGAAAATTCGATGCGGAAGCGCGACAGCTCCGCAAGATAGAACGCATCCTTCATCGAGCGTACGCCAAAGAACACATGGCCGCTGTACTGGTCAAAATAGTGTTCCTGGCAGGCGCGCTCCAATATCGACATCATGCCGGCAATGCCGCTGCCGCCGGCGATGCACAGGATGCTCTTGGCCATGGCCGGGAAAAAGGTTGCGGTCCCGAGTGGACCGAACAGCTCTACCGGGTTGTTCTCGATATTGCCGTTAAACAGCCATTCGGAGACCCCTCCGCCCGGCTTCTTCTTCACGACAAAGTCCAGGCGACGCGCGCTGCGTTCATAGTTCACCATGGAATAACCGCGATAGCCCGGCACGTTCCGCACTTGCATCACCATGAATTGCCCCGCATCGAAATCGCAAGGCGCCTCCAGCGCGACCGAGAAACCGATGACGTCGCGGGTCAGCATGCGCGCGTTGCGCACCGCGCCGCGACCGAGCGACGGCAAACAGGCGCCGGCATCCATGTAGTACACGAAGTTGGCGACTTCTAGACTGCAGTCACTGCGCGCAGCACCCTGGCACATCAGGAACTCGCCCGGTTGCCTGAGATACTTGCGGCCCGGCGCCTGCGGCCACAAGTCGTCGACTTCCCCGGAAACCAGCCGTGCTTTGCAGGTCCCACAAGTGCCGCTGCCGCACTCGTAGGGCAGATTGATGCCTGCGGCCAGGCCGGCGTAGAGTATTCGCTGGTTTTCCGTGGCGCGAAACTGATAGGCGCGGTTTCTCGCATTGAGCTGGATTCTCATGGGCCGCGTCGCCGTTCCCTGTCCGCTTCAGAACGGGACGTGATACCCGATGCCGAGCATGCGAGTATCGAGCTTCACCACTCGCCTGAGCAACAGCAATTTACCGTTATCGAACTTCACCGTGTCCAGGTACTTGCCGACCGCGAACAGCTCGGTGCTCCCGCCCTCGAGCGCCGTCCTGAATACTTGCAGCGCGCTCACGACATCGCCCTGCTGGCGCGCCGTGTCATAACGCACCGTATAGACCGTCGCATGGCGGGTCAGCGGCGAGTGGTCGCTGTTGTGCCGGGGCAGCTGGGTGAGCAGGGTCGTCATGCCTTTCTTGTCGTGATCCAGCCAGATCATGTCCCTGCGGATCTCCGGGCTGTGCGTCGCGATCGTGTAGCGGAACTGCTCGTCGCACAGATCGAGATACCCCTTGAAATCTTTCTCGTCCAGAAACAGGCAGGAGCGATAGATCAGCTCCTCGAATAAGGATCGGTCCAGCATCTTGTCTCTCAGGGTTGAGCGACCGCCGGGACGGCGCGCCCGCCATCGCATGTCGAAAAGTCAGGCCGCCGCCGATACCTTGCGCTCGTCGAAGGGATCGAATGACTTGCGTCCGATGCGCCTGCTCCACTCGGCGTAGTAGTGCCGCATGCCGATTTCGTCGTGTATCGTCGAGTTCTCTTCGCGTCCGTGCAGCACCCACCGGCTGTCGGTCCCCTCGCGCATGGCCCTGCCCTGGCCGTGCACCCCCAGCAAATCCTCGTGCAGGTTGCGCCCGAACGGCCCCCAGATGGTGTTG
>JBGQGU010000354.1:0-4185 GCA_041497655.1 Gammaproteobacteria bacterium | reverse complement strand
TAAAACTCCAAATCCCAAACTCCAAATCCCAAACAAGACTCAAATTCCAAACTCCAAACGTTTGGTGCTTAGTGCTTGAGATTTGGTGCTTGTTTGTAATTTGGTGCTTAGCATTTGGTGCTTGTCTTATCCCTCATCCCTCATCCCTCAGGAGAGGCGGAGCGGCTCTTCCTCCATTGCCGCGATCTGCTCGCGCAGCTCGAGAATGCGGTCCTGCCAGTAGCGCTGCGTGCCAAACCAGGGAAACGCGGCGGGAAACGCAGGGTCGTCCCAGCGCCGCGCGATCCACGCGGAGTAGTGGATGAGGCGCAGCGTGCGCAGCGCTTCGATCAACAGCAGCTCGCGCGGATCGAATTCGCTGAAGTCCTCGTAGCCCGCGAGCACGTCCGCGAGCTGCCGCGTCATGGATTCCCGGTCGCCCGAGAGCAGCATCCACAGGTCCTGAACCGCGGGCCCCGAGCGGCTGTCGTCGAAGTCCACGAAGTGCGGGCCCGCGTCAGTCCATAGCACGTTACCGGCATGGCAGTCACCGTGCAGGCGGATCCGCCTCACGTTGCCCGCGCGCTCGTAGCAGCGGCGCGCGCCGGCGAGCGCGAGCGCCGTCGCGCTTTTCCACGCCTCGAGCAGGTCGGCGGGAACGAGGCCGCTCGCGAGCAGCCATTCGCGCGGCTCGGCGCCATGGCTCTCGACATCGAGCGCGGGCCGCTCGCGGAAGTCCTGCATCGCGCCCACGGCGTGGATGCGACCGACGAAGCGCCCGATCCACTCGAGCGTCTTCGCGTCCTCCAGCTCGGGCGCCCGGCCGCCGCGCCGCGGGAAGGCCGTGAAGCGAAAGCCTTCGAACGCGTGCAGCGTGGCGCCTTTGACTGCGAGCGGAGCGACCACCGGGATCTCGCGCTCCGCGAGCTCCCGGGTAAAGGCATGCTCCTCCAGGATCTGCGCATCGCTCCAGCGCGCCGGGCGGTAGTACTTCGCCACCAGCGGCGGCCCCTCCTCCATCCACGCTTGATAGACGCGGTTCTCGTAGCTACCCAGCGCCATCAGTCGCCCGTCGGGTTGCAGCCCGACGCTGGCGAGCGCGTCGAGCACGCGGTCGGGCGTGAGTCCGGAGTAGGGAGCGGGTTGCACCGGCAGATTGTAACGGTCGGCAACAAAAAACCCCGCGCGGGCGGGGTTTCTTGCCGAAGGGAAGGCTTTGCGAGCGTCAGCGCGCGAGCGGATCGGGGCGCAGCTGGAACCGAATCACGTTCGGCCGGTTCCCCTTGCCGCCCTCGTTGTGGTACATCGTCCGCGTGGAGTTGGTCGCCCAGAGCGATCTGCCTTTCCATCCGGCGTTCGGATCGTCGATGCGCCCCTCGCCCCACTTCGCGAAAAAGCCCATCGGGTACGGGACACGCAGGTTGACGAACTTCCCGTTCACCAGGGCGAGGTACGATTCGTTGAGGTTGCCGGTGACGATCGGCACGTTCGCACCCAGCCCGAAGGTGTTGAACTGGTCCACCCAGGTGTAATAGCTCGCCTCGGCGCTGCCGCCGTCCGTAATGCCCCTGAACTGCGGCCCTGGCAGCGGATAGAGCGTCCAGCCCTCGGGGCAGTGCTTGCCCGTTGCATTCGGCCCGTTCAACGGTCCCTTGCACTTGCGCCGATCGAAACTGCCGAGGTGGCCGCTCGAGAGCGACACCCAGTAGACGCCGTTGCGGTCGATGTCGCCGCCGCGCGGGGCGTAACCTGGCAGCGGCGGCTCGTAGACCTCGGTCAGGGCGGTCGCGGTCGGATCTTTTCCCGGTGCGACGCGGACGACGTAGCCGGGAAACGGAAATCCCAGCACCGTGCCCCACACTGACCCGTCGACCGGGTTGACGGCGACGGCGTAGATGTTGATCGCGACCCGCCGGTCTTTTGCCGGATCGAGCGGCTGGTTGGGCTCCGTGTATTCGTCGCGCTTGCCGTTGCCGTTGGTGTCGAGGATGTACGGCGTCCAGCCCTGCGCGCGCTCCTCGTCGCCGGTTTCCTCATAGAGCTTGCGGTTCAGCCAGCCGATGGCACCCGCGCCGCCGCCGCTCGCGCTGGTCCAGATCGTGTGGTTGGCGTCCTCCGCGAAGACCAGGTGGTGCGTCGCGAAGCAGGTGCTGATCAGCGTCCATTTGCCGGTCGCCGGGTCGTACATGGAGAGATGGCGCGCAGCGGTATTGATCGGAAACGCCTTGGCCGACGGATGGCTCGAGCCCTTCTTGCAGAAATCCGGGTTGTTCGGATGACGCACCCGCGCGGTAAACCAGACGCGGCCCCTCTCGTCCATGATCGGATTGTGTATGCTCGTCTTGCTGTCCCAGATGGGCTTGTCTCCCCAATAGGGGGACGGCTGCATCGGGCTCGTCTTCGAGGACGGTGTCTTCGGGTCGCGCACCGGGTGGAGTATCTCGGACACCCGGTGGGTGTTGGGGTCGATCACCGGGACGTAATCCGAGCTGTCCTCGGGCGCGCCATAGAACTTCCCGTTGGGGAAGAGCGTGGGCTTGCGCCGGTCGGTTCCGATGAGATCGTGCATGTAGGCGGTGGTCGTGCTCCAGTCCCACAGCGTGAGCACGAGGTTGCGCTCGATCCCTTGCGGCCGCTCCGGCTTCGCGAACGGCAGCTCGCCCGCGGCAATGCGGTCGGTCCAGTCGCCGAACTGGTCGAACGCGCGCGGCGTCCCGAACCGGGAAACGTCGCGGGCCATCTGCGTCAGCGCCTGGCCGGACTGTACTCGCCGCGCCCAGGCGTCGGAAGATTTCATGTGCGCGAAATCCTTCGGCATCGTGCGCGTTCCCGGTGTGCCCATCGCGTGACAGGCGATGCAGGCGTTGGATTTCACGATGTTCAGCCACTCGCCCTGATGCTGGACCTTGCCGAGGGGGAACTCGCTCTTCGCCGGGATCTTGAGCATCGAATACCAGTAGATCGCCGGATAGTATTGCGCCGCCGCCGCCGGGCTCGGCGCCGCTACCGCCTTCAGATTCAGCGTCGCGCCGGGCGCGGTTCGAATCTTGGGCGAATCGACGAGCCCGTAGCCGCGCACCCACACGCTGTAGGTGGCTTTCGGCAGGTCCGGCATGAGGTAGCGCCCGCGATCATCGGTGACCACGATCTTGGCGAACTTGGTCGGCAGCTCCGTCGTCTCCGCGATCACCCAGACGCCGGCCTCCGGGCCGCTCGCGCCGCTGACCACGCCGCCGAGGTCGTTGTTGCCGATGCTGACGCCGGAATCGCCGCTCTGAAGGGCCGCGCAAGCCGCGAGAAGCGCGGCAATACCGGCCGCAGCGATGCCCCAGTACAAATATTTTGTCGTTCTCATGATGCTCCTCCGATAAAAGCGTGAGTGGTAAACGGTTGGGAATCTATATCATACACAGGAAACGGCGTGAGTCGTGAATCGCCTCCTTTTTCCTTTTGCCTTTTGCCTTTTGCCTTAACTCCTCATCCCTCATCCCCCGGCTCCAAGCCGCAGCCACAGCCAGCCGGCTGCGATTGCCATGGTGGCAAGCGTCACGGGCACGCCCACGCGGGCGTGCTCCTTCCAGCCGATGTGGATGTGGCGGCGCTGCGCCGCGCCGACCACGATGATGTTGGCAATGCTGCCTACGATCAACAGGTTGCCGGCGAGAGTGCTCGAAAGCGCCAGCACCGGCCCGGCGATTCCGTGCGTCGCCGCGGGCAGCAGCAGCATGACCGCCGGCACGTTGGATACGATGTTCGACAGCACAAAGGCCGCGGCAAACAACGGTGCGGGGTGCTCGAGGTCCACGCCGGCCGCGGCGAGGTCGCGAATCGTATCCTGCGGCAACCCGGTCTGGGCGAGGCCGTGGTTCACGACGAACAGCCCGATAAAGAGCACCAGCAGCTGCCAGTCCACCAGCCCCAGCATCTTGTAGGAGTGCAGCTTGCGGCTCGTCATCAGCAGCCCCGCCGCGACGAGCGCCACCACTTCGCGCGGCAGCGGCGCGAACAGGAACAGCACGAAGACGATACCGGCGACGGCGATCCCCTTCGCGCTCTGCCAGCGGTCGAACGGCGGCGGCGCCTCTCCCGGCGCATGCCCGCCCGCGGCGCCCGCGCCGGGCGCGAGCTCAAAACGGCCGCGCGCCTGCCACGCGATGATCGCCCAGGTGAGGGCGAGCCCGAGGGCGACTGGCAGGGCCACCTCAC
>JBGQGU010000353.1:0-4221 GCA_041497655.1 Gammaproteobacteria bacterium | reverse complement strand
CCGCAAGATCAATCCGCGCATCGTCTACGCGAGCATCAGCGGCTTTGGCCAGGACGGGCCGTATTCCGACCGCCCCGGGCTCGACCAGGTCGCGCAGGGCATGAGCGGCCTCATGTCCATCACCGGCCGGCCGGGCGAAGGTCCGATGCGGGCCGGCATCGCCATCGGCGATTCCAGCGCCGGCATCTACCTCGCATTCGGCATCGTGACCGCGCTGCTGGAGCGCGAGGAAACCGGCGAAGGGCAGTGGGTCAGCACCTCGCTCCTCCAGGCCCTGATCGCCATGCTCGATTTCCAGGCGGCGCGCTGGGTGGTGTCGCACGAGGTGCCTGCGCAGGTCGGGAACGATCATCCGTTGTACATGCCCACTGGCGCATTCAGGACCGTAGACGGTTACATCAATATCGCCGGCTCGGGCAACCTGTTTCCGCGGCTGTGCAAGGTGATCGGCATGCCGGAGCTGGTGACGCACCCGGATTACAGCGATTACAAGCTGCGGCACAAGAACCGGGTTGCCCTGGTCAAGGACGTCGAGGCGAAGACCAGCCAGCGCAAGTCGGCCGAGTGGGTCGAAGTACTGAACAAGGCGGGCGTGCCGTGCGGGCCCATCTACAAGATGAACGAGGTATTCGCCGATCCCCAGGTGAAGCATCTCGGCATCGCGGCGCCAACGCATCATCACGTGCTGGGCGACATCGAGCTCGTCGCGCAGGGCGTGCGCCTGTCCAGGACGCCGTTTGAAGTGCGCACGCCCGCCCCCGACCAGGGCGTACATACCGAGGAGGTCCTTGGGGAATACGGCTACAGCGCTGCGGATATCGCGAAACTCCGCAAGAGCGCGGTGATCTAGGAGTTTGTCGGACTTAGCTCCGACAAACTCCTTATGCAAAACCGCCTGCACGAAGATCGAGGCAAAAAGCAATGAAAAATTCATTTCGAACCTACTCGTCCGCTCTTTGGAGGCCAATAAGTGTCGCTATCCGGGGTTTAATTCGAAATCCGCAGGCGGTTTTGCTGTTAGCAGCCTGTCCGACACCTAAGTCCGACAGGCTGCTAGGCTGGTGCGAACCGATGCCGAGCCCGCGCGCTTGCACGAAGGTGGCGCAATGAAGAAATTGGTCCTGGCCGCCCTGCTCGCGCAGTTCGTCCTCGCCGCTTTCGCCGTTTGCGCCCAGCAGAACTACCCTGCTCGCCCGATCCGGCTGATCGTCCCCTACCCGCCCGGCGGCAACGTGGACATCACCGCGCGCATCATCGGCCCCACGCTCGGGGAAATCGTGGGGCAGTCGATCGTCGTCGACAACCGCTCCGGCGCCGGCGGCAACCTCGGCGCAAACCTCGTCGCCAAGGCTCCTCCTGACGGCTACACCTTGTTGATGGGCTCGAGCGCACCGCTCGCCATCAATCCGATCGTGTTCAAGGACACGCCCTACGACCCGCTCACGGCTTTCACCCCGGTTTCACGGGTGCACGTCGTGCCGCTGGTAGTCCTGGCCGGTCCCAAATCCGGCATAACCTCGGTCAAGGAACTGATCGAGCGCGCGAAGGCCAATCCCGGCAAGCTGGCCACAGCTTCCGCCGGTACCGGCACCACCAACCATTTCGGGATCGAGTTGTTCAACACCATGGCCGACGTCCGGCTGCTGCACGTCCCCTACAAGGGCAGCGGCCCGGCGCTCACCGAGATGCTGGGCGGACAGATACCGGTGATGTTCGACCAGTTGAGCGCTTCGATCGGCTACATCCGGGACGGCCGGCTGAACGCGCTTGCGGTCGCGAGCGCCAGGCGCTCATCCGTGCTGCCGGGCGTGCCGACCCTCGACGAGTCCGGGCTGAAAGGCTACGAGGCCACGACCTTCATCGGCGTGGCGGCTCCGGGAGGCACGCCCCAAGCCGTCGTCTCCAGGTTGAACGCCGCCGTGCGCAAAGTCATGGACACGGCGAGCGTAGTCGAAAGGCTGCGCGGGCTGGGCACCGATCCCGGCTCGAGCTCGCCCGAGGAATTCAGCAAGACGATCCGCGACGAGCTTGGCAAGTGGCGCGACCTCGCGCAGAAGGCGGGACTGAAGTTCGAGTGACTGGTGACTGGTGATTGGTGATTGGTGATTGGTGACCGGCAGGGCGTTGAGCCGAATCACGACTCACGATTCACGAATCACGCTTTTCGGCTTCGTGCGAGCCAAGCGAGCACGTCGGCGGCGTTCTGATCCGGCGGGAACACCGGGTAGAACACCTTCTCGATCACGGGTTCACCGCGCCTGGAAGGCGCGATTTGACGATCGCGCGCAATTAGTGTCAGGCGCTTGATCAGCTTCATCCCGTCCACCGCGAATGTTGGCAGTTTCAACGCTCGCGCAAGGACCAGCTTCTCGTCCGACAGCAATTCAAACGGCAGGTGCAGACGCTCCACCGCCTCCCGCTGGTAGGCGGAGTCCTGCGCGCTGAGGCCGTATACATGGGCAGCGCCGGCACGCTGCAACTCCTCGTAGTAGTCGCGGAAGGCGCACGACTGCGGCGTGCAGCCGCGCGCTCCGGGGATCGCGTCCCAGCCGGTCGGCAGTTCCTGGTCGGGACGACCGGTGCGCGGATACATGTAGATCACCGTGGTGCCCCCGAGCCCGGACAGATCCACCGCGCGGCCGCGCGTCGAGGGCAGCGTGATGCGCGGCAGCCTCATCCCGGTCAGGTGATCGCACGCGCCGTCGTCCTGTGGCACCGGCAGGTCCTTCGGCAGCTCGTAGAGGTTATCCGTGCGCGCCACGCTACTTGACCAACAGGTTCACGAGAATCTGCCGGTAGATTTTCATCAACGGCTCGATGTCCTCGACGCGCACGGATTCGTTGACCTTGTGGATCGTCGCGTTAGTCGGCCCGATCTCTACCACTTGCGGGCAGATGTCGGCGATGAAGCGCCCGTCGGAGGTGCCGCCGGAAGTCGAAAGCTTCGTGTCGATGCCGGTGACGGTCCTGATCGCCCGCGCGACAGCCTCCACCAGGTCTCCCGGTTTCGTCAGAAAGGGCCGGCCATCGTAGCTCCACTCGAGGTCGTACTGGAGGCCGTGACGGTCGAGGATGCCGACGACGCGCGTCTGCAGCGATTCCAGCGTGCTGGCGGTGGAGAAGCGGAAGTTGAACTTCACATGCACCTCGCCGGGAATCACGTTGTTGGCGCCGGTGCCCGCGTTGATATTCGAGACCTGCCAGGTGGTGGGCGGGAAGTGCTGGTTGCCCTCGTCCCACTGCGTCCGCGCGAGCTCGGCGAGCGCGGCGGCGAACTCGTGCACCGGGTTCTTCGCGAGATGGGGGTAGGCGACGTGGCCCTGCACGCCCTTCACCACCAGGTTGCCGGAGAGCGAGCCGCGGCGGCCGTTCTTGATCACGTCGCCGAGGCGCTCGACACTGGTCGGCTCGCCAACGATGCAGTAGTCGAGATTCTCGCCGCGGTCGCGCAACGCCTCCACCACGCGCACCGTGCCGTCCACCGCCGGCCCCTCCTCGTCGGAGGTGAACAGCACCGCGATCGAGCCCGCGTGCCGCGGGTGCGCGGCGACAAACGTCTCGATCGCCGTGACAAAGGCGGCGAGCGAAGTCTTCATGTCGGACGCGCCACGGCCGTAGAGCACGCCGTCGCGCAATGTGGGCGTGAAGGGATCGCTCGTCCAGTGCTCGAGCGGCCCGGTCGGCACCACGTCGGTGTGACCGGCGAAGCAGAGGAGCGGGGCCCGCTCGCCGCGCCGCGCCCAGAGATTGTCCACGCCGCTCGCGCTCATCCGCTCGCAGCGGAAGCCGAGCGGCGCGAGCCGAGCGGCGATGATGTCGAGGCAGCCGGCGTCCTGTGGCGTCACCGAAGGCCGGGCGATCAACTGTATGGCGAGGTCGAGCGTGTTAATGGGCACGGTAGTTTAAGCGTGTCAGTATCCGCCCGGCCTAACGTCGGTCCTCGCGGACCGACGCAGATTCCCATGCCGGACTTCTGTTAAGGAGTTTGTCGGCACCAGATCAGACGAACCTTCCGGAATCTTAGCAAATAGCGGGTAAAATAGAGAGCTTCGCCGGGCTTGCGGCCGACAAACTCCTACAGCGTGACCGCGCTGCTCGTATCGCACCAGATCCACGCCGCTCATGGCGCAACAATCGCCGAAGCGGCGGCGCGTACGGGTTTCCGCGCCGAGCTCATCGCGTTGCCGCCCGACCCTGCGGCGCGCCTTTCCGACACGGAAT
>JBGQGU010000352.1:0-4223 GCA_041497655.1 Gammaproteobacteria bacterium | reverse complement strand
CTGATCCCCGTCGTCTCCGGAACTTCGCTGGTGTTCCTCGCGATCCTGGGCGGGTTGGCTGCGCGCGTGGGCGGCGCAAGTGTGACGGTGGGCGCAATGCGCGTCACGTTCTGGGGCGCACTTGCCATGGGGCTGACGGCAGCCGTCGGGACCCTGTTCGGAACGGTGGCGTGACAAGGCAGACGCTGCGAACCGCCATGACTCATAAGCAATTTTTTCTGCCGCTGGACAGGAGAAGGAGAGCGAAGATGACACTCATGTCGAAGAGCATCGCTGGATTGACCGTGCTCGCCCTGGCTGCCTCGGCGCTCACGCACGCCGCCGAGAAATCTGTTGGCCAACGGGAGTACGAAAGCAAGTGCGTCATGTGCCATGGAGCCACCGGGAAGGGGGACGGGTGGTTCTCGGAATATTTGAAGCGCCGCCCCCCTTCGCTTACCCAGCTGCAAAAGAATAACGGCGGCGTGTTTCCATTCGATCGCGTTTATCAAGTGATCGATGGCAGAAAGGTGGTGCAGGTGCACGGCCCCCGGGACATGCCCGTTTGGGGCGGCGTTTACCGTGTGGAATCAGACAAGGTGTATGACTCGTATATTGGACAGTATTTCGCTGACGACGGCACGGTCCGCGCCAGGATTCTTGCCCTGATCGAGTACCTCTCGCGGCTTCAAGAATAATTTCGGAGATTTCGAGGGGGTCCGGCGTCACAAATGAATGGGGAGACCTCAGGGTCGGACACCATTTCTGTTTATTGCGACCAGTCGCCACATTTCGTTTCGAGGCGAAACTAAGTAAGGCAGCACAGTGAACCCGGCGGTCTGCCCAAAATGCGGTTATGCGCGCAAGCCCGCTGACACGGCGCCGGCCTGGCAGTGTCCAGCGTGCGGCATTGCCTACAACAAGTTTCAGGCGGCGGACGCCACGCAGGCGGCGAGCCAACCGGCCGCGGTGCCGGATCTTCGCCAGCATAGACCGGCCACGGGGCAGAGGGACAAGCCTGGCAGCACCGCTTTCCTGTTTTATGGGGCGGCGTTGCCGATTCTCGGTGTGGTCGTTTTCTACACGCCATTGCCCCCGGTGAGTTCGCTCAAGTGGGCGCTGTCGGTTTTCGTGGTCAGTTCGTTCCTCTTCTGGCTCGCCGCGTTTCAACGGAAGCGCGCGATCGAGGACGTGCCCACGTCCACCGTGGCCGCAGCCGCTCAAGGCTACGTCGAATTGCGGGGCACCGCTGAAGCGGCGCCAGGCCACTCCCTGAAAGGCCGGCTCACGGGCGCTCCGTGCGTGTGGTGCCAGTTCGTCATGAAGGAAAGGGACAACGAGGGCGAATACGTCGAGACGGACTGGGGATTGCAAGGCGTGCCCTTCCTCCTTCGCGACAAGACCGGCGAGTGCCTGGTCGATGCCGGCGAGGCCGAGGTGGTGTGCAATCGGTGCCAGCAGTGGGAGGAAGACGGGCGGAGGTGCGAGGAGTGGAGCATCCGCGTCGGCGACCCGATTTATGCCGTCGGATTGTTCTCGACCGGGGGCACGGATGCCGAGGGCCATTTGAACATGAAGGTCGCCTACCAGCTCGCTTCGGAGCAGCGGAACCCGGCGGCCTTCGCGGCCCGTTACGACACTAACCGCGACGGGAAGGTTGATACGCGCGAGGTTGCCGTGGCCCGCGAGGCAAAGCGTCGCGAAGAGGAGAGGCGCCTGGCCAACCAGGGCGGAGTGAACACCCTCGGCCCGTCGCCGGACGGCAGACCTTTCCTTGTCGTCAGCGCGGGGCAGGAAAGGATATCCACCCATTACGTGTTTCTGGCCGCAATCCACCTTGGCGTATTCTTCATCTCGCTTGGCGTGCTGGCGTTATTGCTGTTCTAGTCTTGCAGATTAATTAGGGGACAAACCCTCGTTTTCGGTGTGTAATGAGCGGGTCTATCCCGCTTTTTTTGGGGCGGAGCATGGTTGCAGCCCGTTTCCTGCGGTTCATCGCGGCGCGCGCCCTGCGGGTCGCGTTGTGCGCGCCCGCCGTGTTCGCGGGCGCGGCCCCGTGCATCGCAAGTCAGTCGGACGCGCTCGCCGCCTATCCCGTCAAGCCGATCCGCATCATCGTCGCGAACTCGCCGGGAACGGCAACCGACTTCTTCGCGCGCGCGGTCGGCGAGGAACTGGGCGCGTTCTACCGGCAAAACGTCGTCATCGAGAACCGCGCGGGCGCGGGCGGGTTGATCGGCAACATGCTGGTGTCGAGAGCGAACGCCGACGGATACACGCTCGCCATGGTCGGCGTCACGCGGATCATCACCGAGCTCATACGCGAACAGCCGCCGTATCGCGCGCTGGCCGACATCGTCGGCGTCGCGCACGTGGCGTCGATCACCAACGTGCTGGTGGTGGCGCCTTCGATGCATGTGCGCACGGCACACGAATTCGTCAGGCACGCGCGCGCGCGCGTCGGCGAGCTCAACTATGCCTCTCTCGGCATCGGGTCCGCGTCGCATCTCGCCGGCGAGGTATTCACGCGCGCGGTCGGCGTCGATGCGATGCACGTGCCGTTCAGGAATCTGTCCGATACTTTCGTCGAGATGGTGCTGGGGCGGGTGCATTACACGGTTTCCACGCTGCCGGCGGTGCTGGTGCCGGTGCGCGAGGGACGCGTGCGCGCGCTCGCCGTGATGACGCCGCAACGCAGCCCCGCGCTGCCGGACGTGCCGGCGATCGCTGAGCTTGGCCTGCCCGAGGCGCAGATCGACAGCTGGTCGGGCATCGTCGCTCCCAGGGGCACGCCGCGGCGCATCGTCGAGCAGTTGCACGGCGACGTCGTGAGCGTCCAGCGCAAGCCCGCGCTGCGCGAGCTGTTCGCGCGCCAGGGGGCCGAGTCCACGCTCGAGAACACGCCGGACGGCTTCATGCGGCTCATGCGCAGCGAATATCTGCGCTACCAGGCGCTCATCCGCGAAGGGGGCATCAAGCCGGAATAAAGGCGGTGCGCGAACAATCAATGAACAAGAGATTACAGAGTAGTCTTGGGGCAGGCCTCGCCGCTGCGCTCATCGTCGCAGCGCCGCACGGTGCCGCGCAATCTGCGGTGGCGTATCCGACGAAACCGGTCCGATTGATCGTCGCGTCGGGAGCGGGCGGGGGCCTGGATTTTGTCGCACGCCAGGTCGCCGCTCCGTTGAGCGAGGCTCTGGGACAAACCGTGGTCGTGGACAACCGGGCGGGTGCCAGCGGGAGCATCGCCGCGGAGGTGAGCTCGCAGGCGGCACCGGACGGTTACACCTTGATGTTCCTCAGTGCCAGCCTGGTGGTGTATGGAATCGTCAACCAGACGCGTTACGACCTGTTCCGCGACTTTGCTCCGGTCACCCAGGCCGCTGCCGCGCCGTACATGCTCACCGTGCATCCCGGACTGCCAGTCAAGACAGTGAAGGAGCTGATCGCGTATGCGAAGGCGAACCCGGCCCAGCTCAATTTTGCGTCGACGGGCAACGCCTCGCTGGCGCATCTCGCGGGCGAGCTGTTCGGCATTTCCACCGGTACCCGGCTGGTGCACATCCCGTACAAAGGGGTGGGGGCCGGGCTGACCGACATGCTGTCGGGCCGGGTGCAGATGAGCTTCCTGAGCGCCGGCTCGGTCTACGCGCAGGTCCGGACCCAGAAGCTCAGGGCAATCGCGATCGCCAGCGCCACGCGCGCGAAGATGGCGCCCGATCTGCCGACGATGGTCGAGTCGGGCGTACCGGGATTCGTGGTCACCCAATGGCACGGCATGCTGGCGCCTCGCGGCACCCCGCGGCCCGTGATCGAGCGCCTGCAGCGGGAGATCGTCAAGGCCGTGCAGCGGCCGGAGGTGGCGGCGCGGCTGGCTCTCGACGGGACCGAAGGGATTGCGAGCTCGCCGCAGGAATTCGCGGCGCACCTGAAGTCCGAGCGCGAGCAATGGGCGAAGGTGACCAGGCAGGCGAACATTCGCGGCGATTAGTGCCGTTCCAACTATTTGCGGGTAATCCAGTGAATCTTAGGGGACGGACCACTCATGAAACGGATTAAACCGTCCGTGCAATTCAGGGCAGCTCAGTCTGACCTGCATTTAGCAGGGTGTTGAAAAACTCGCGTCGCTCCCGCGTAGGCGGGAGTCCAGAAAATCGAGTGCATACCGAATCAACAACTTACTGGATTCCCGCCTTCGCGGGAATGACGATTTTCGTGAGCGCGGCGCGTTTTTCAACAGGCTG
>JBGQGU010000351.1:0-4230 GCA_041497655.1 Gammaproteobacteria bacterium | reverse complement strand
CCTTGAACTGCTCCGTGGAGAAATGGCCGACCGAGCCGTTGCCGGCAGAGCCGTAATTGAGCTGCCCCGGCTTCGCTTTGGCGAGCGCGACCAGCTCTTTCACGGACTGTGCCGGTACCGACGGATGCAGCACCAAGGTAAACGGACTGATGGTGGCCAGCGTGATCGGGGAAAAGTCGCGCAGCGTGTCGTAGGGAACGCGCTGCAGGTTGGGATTGATCGTCAGCGGCCCGGGGCTCCCCAGCACGATCGTGTAGCCGTCGGCGGGTGCTCTGGCGGCGAGTTCGGCGCCGATGACGCCGCCGGCGCCTCCGCGATTGTCCACAACCACCGGCTGCCCGAGCGTCTCGGATATGCGCTGCGCGAGGATGCGCGCGAGGAGATCGGTGCTGCCGCCCGGCGCAAATGGAACAATGAATCGGATCGGCTTGGCGGGGTAGGTCTGAGCTGCGGTCGTTCCCGGGAACGTCAGTGCTGTGACCAGGCACAGCGCCCCGGCAAGCGCCCCGCCAAATGATGAACGATGAATGATGAATGATGACCCGGTCATGCCTGCGCTCACTTCTTCTTCCCGCCGCTGCGCTTGTTCCTGGGGCTTGCCACGGTCGGATAGACGTTGCCGTAGTACTTGCGGATCTCGTCGATCTGGTCCGGTGTTGGCGGGGCGTAGTAGAGGCGCTTGCTCAGGAAGCCCCCGCCCATGATGCGATTCAATTTCACCACCGCCTCGGCGGTTTTCACCAGCGCGGGGATGCCGTTCAAGATCGGCGTGCCTTTGTCCGCGTGGTAGATGCCTGCGTCCGCGAGCAGCGCCATGAGCACGCCGCCCGCCGGAATCACGACCTCCGCTCCCGCTTCTACATTGGCATTCGCCGCGTTCAAAAACTGTTTGAATATCTCCTTGCGGGCTTTCGGGTCGCTGAAGCCCGCATCGAGGTGAAGAATTCTATCCACGTTCATCCGATTTACCGCAGCGAGCCGACCGGAAAGCCCGTAGCGCGTGACGTTGTCGATGATGCGCGGCGTGAATTTCTCGTTGATGGTGACGAGCGAGAAGTTGCGACCCATCATGCACGCGAGGTGCAGGCTCGTTTCGCACAGCGCGAGCACGGGTATGTTCGCGATCTCGCGCGCGGCGTTAAGCCCCGGGTCGCCGATGTTGCCGATCAGGAACGCATCGAACCCCTTGCGCATCGCGACCTGGACGTTGGTGAGCACCTCTCCACTCTCGAGATAGTCGAGGTAGTGGAACTGGTCCGCCACGCCGCCGATCTTGGTGATGCCGTGCACCTCGATTTCGGTGTCCGGGTCCTTGACCGAATCGAGAATGCGCCGCAGCGCCTTGTTGTAATCGCTCCACGCCTTCTGGCGGGACATGCTTTGGTACCACAGTTTCAAGAGAAACTCCTCAAAACCCAATCAGCCACGGAAACACACGGAAACACACGGATAAGTTCAAAAGCTGAACCACAAAGGACACGAAGGACACAAAGGAAACATAGAGAGTCGAATCACGACTCACGGCAGTTTGGAACCGCCAAGGCGCCAAGAGAAACGAACTCAGCCGCACAAGGATGTGCGTCCCTTTTTGCCTCGGTTAGACGGAAGCCAGGACTACCTTACGGACCGGCTGGGGAAGCTCAATCGGGGAGAAATAGCTTGCCGGATATAAGTAATCATCGCCCGACTCATCAACCACGCGAAGCTGGCGGTGCCTCGCAGCGTCGGGGTCAGGAAGCACCTGATAAATTTTTCGAGGCTCCAGGGAAACCTCGTAGCCTTTGTTCTTCAGGCACACAACAAACTTCTTGGCCGATGTCCTCATAAGAATTCAGTCGATGTAGCGCTTGATCTTGAACTCTTTGCGCCCAATCCCATGAGCTTCATACCAGTGTACCTCTGCCAGCCGAGTCGCGCCATCAGGTAGTCGGACGCGGGCAATACCCTTACGTTTCCTCCAGCGGCCACGACCGTAGAGCTTGCGCAATCGCCCGATTTCTCGAATGGAAGAGCCGACAGAGAACGTCTCGACATGAGTGATGTCTCCAATGATCTCGAAGTCCATCAGGTCATGCTTTCAATTCACCAATCAGCCGTCAAGCTGCCTTCTAACTACCCTGCTCTTCCCGTTTATCTTCCTAGGAGGTGGTTTTTTCGCTCGTAGGCAATTGCGGATCGGCCGCCACGGGCGGTGGCTCGCTGGGGTCGGCTTTTCTTTTCCGCTTCTCTTCCTTTTTCTGCCGTTTAGCGATGTCTCGCTGGCGCTTTGCAAACGCATAGTTTGGTTTTACCAATTGGCTACCCTTTCAATAGGAGTGAAGGACCATAAACAGGGTCAGTGTACCTTTTCTTTCCTTTAAAACCCAATCAGCCACGGAATCACACGGAAACACACGGACAAGATAAACAGAATTAACGACCCGCATAACCGGCCACGGGTCCGGGTTCATGCGGACGTTAGAGCGCATGGCCGCCCCTGATCTGAGACCCCAGGAGATCCGTCATTCGAGCATGACCTTCCCGGCCAGAATCGCGTGCAAGTAATCACGCCCATTCGCTGGCTTGAGAAAGTGCCGGTACGCCTGCACTCCGAATCGCATGGGGTCGACCAAGTAGATGGTCGTGTTCATCTGCCAGTCGCCCTCGAAGCCTTGTCCTGGGAATTGCGACAGCACGCGCTCGCGCTGCTTGGGGGCCATGGTCGCAAGCATCGTGACGTAGGCGATGTACTCCTTCGCCTGGATGGACGGCGTGGCGACCTTGAAGTTGCAGGCGCCTAGGGCGTGCGCGACCTCGTGAGCCACAAGGCTGCGATATAGCGAGGTGTCGATTGGAACGTTTAACCAGGTCTTGAACTTCTTGAATTCCCAAAAAGTCAGTATCAGTACCCGCCGTTCGGATTCCATGTAGCAGCCTGCTGCGGAGGCCCCCGCAGCGCGAGGAAGCTTGGGCACTAGATCGATGGAGATATCACTGACGACGTTGAAGCCCTGAGCCGCCAGGAAGCCGATCGCGTCGCGCGCGCCCTCACAGGCGACCTTCGTATCAGCGGGATCGGGCGAACGAACCGAGACGTCGTGGGCGTCACATCTGACTTCCCTGGTGCGCGCGGACCCTCCATCCGCTAGAGCCGCGCCCCAACCGAAGCCACTCGCTGCGGTGAGAACACAACCGAGCGCGTGAACGGCAGCACTAAGCATCGCCACACGCATAGGAGCAGTTCTGCGCTCTAACGTAATGGTTAGAGCGAAATACTGCCTGACACGGTAGACGCGAAGTTCCGTATACGTCAACACGGCTTGCTTCCTTGGCGGTCTTGGCGGTTCAATTATCGGTCTTCCTTCGTGTCCTTTGTGGTTCAGCCTTTGATCTTTTCCGTGTGTGTCCGTGTGATTCCGTGGCTGATTAGATTTTGCAGAGAATCTCCGCGCCGCGCGCCAGCGTCTCTTCCGATTTCGCGAAGCAGAACCGCAGCACCCGGTGCGGCGGCGGCTCGCGGTAGAACGCCGACACCGGGATCGAGGCAATTCCGCGCTCCTTCGTGAGGCGAATGGCGAGATCGGTGTCGCGCTCGTCGCTCACCGCATCGTAGGCGAGGTTCTGGAAGAACGTGCCGCGCGAGGGCAGGGGCTTGAAGCGCGACGCCTGGACGCCCTGCAGGAAAAAATCGCGCTTCTTCTGGTAGAAAGCCGCGAGCGACAGGTAGGCGTCACGATTCTCCATGTATTCGGCGAGCGCGTACTGCAGCGGGCCGTTGGTGACGAACACGTTGAACTGGTGCACTTTGCGGAACTCGCTCGTCAGCTCCCTCGGCGCCAGCACGTAGCCCATCTTCCAGCCGGTGACGTGGTAGGTCTTGCCGAAGGAGGAGACGACGAAGCTGCGCTCGGCGAGCCCGGGGAAGCGCGCGACGCTCTGGTGCCGGTGACCGTCGAACACGATGTGCTCGTAGACCTCGTCGCTCACGACCACGATGTCGGTGCCGCGCAGCATCCCCTCGAGCATCCGCATGTCCTCGCCCGAGAATACGCTCGCCGTGGGATTGTTGGGCGTGTTGATGATGATCATGCGCGTCTTCGGCGTGATCGCGCGCTGGACCTGCTGCCAGTCGATGCTGTAATCGGGGTAGCGCAGCTGGACGTAGACCGGAACACCGCCGCTCACTTCGACGGAAGGGGCGTAGCTGTCGTAGGCGGGCTCGAACAGGATCACCTCGTCGCCGTGCCGGAT
>JBGQGU010000350.1:0-4234 GCA_041497655.1 Gammaproteobacteria bacterium | reverse complement strand
TCGCGCGTCGTGACCGTTGCCGCGCTGCTCGCGTTATGCTGGGCGGCCTCCGCGTTCGCCGCAGAGCAGTTCCCGGCGCGTCCCGTCCGGATGCTCATTCCATTCCCGGCGGGCGGCCCCGCGGATTTCGTCGGCCGGCTATTCGCACAGAATCTCACCGAGCTGTGGGGCACCCAGGTCGTGTCCGACAACCGAGCGGGCGCCTCCGGCATCATCGGGACCGAGATCGCGATCAAGTCGAATCCGGACGGCTACACGCTGCTGTTCGGGTCGACCAGCACCTTCGCGGTCAATCTCGTCCTCATCAAGAAGCTTCCCTACGACGTGTTCCGGGACCTGCAGTTGATCGGGCTGGTGGCGATCGCTCCGCACGTGCTCGCCGTCCGGGCGGGCCTGCCGGCGAAAAACGTCAAGGAGCTGATCGCGCTGGCGCGGGCGCAGCCCGGCAAGCTCACCTTCGCATCCGCCGGTCCCGGCACGATCGTGCACATGGCGGGCGAGCTGTTCAAGTATCACGCCGCGATCGACATCCTGCACGTGCCGTTCAAGGGCGGCGCGCCGGCGACGGTGGGGCTGCTGGCGGGCGAGGTGGACATGGTGGTGAACGATCTGTCGGTGGTCCTGGCCCACGTGAAAAGCGGCAGGTTGAGGGCGCTCGGCGCCGCCCATACTCGGCGCCTGCCGCCGCTGCCGGACACGCCAACGTTCGCCGAGCTCGGTCTGCCCGGCATCGTGTCGAGCACGTGGTGGGGAATCGCCGTGCCGGCGGCCACCCCGAGTGCCGTCGTAAACCGGATCAAAACGGCTCACGACCGGGTGCTCGCGCGACCCGAATACGGCGAGCGCCTGGCCGGTCTCGCGATGGAGCCACTGGTCCTCACGCGCGAGCAGACCATCGCGTTCATCAAGCACGAGATCGACAAGTGGCAGAAGGTGGCGATCGCGGCGAACGTGCGGATCGATTGACGCGGGCTCGCGGTGCGTCACATCGCCCGCGGGTCCTCGCGCACGGCCTGCTCGGCGAACCGCATGTCCACGCAGTCCTCGTAGGCGAACCGTGTCCGGATCGCCCCCGCCGCGAGCATGGCGTCGCGCAGCCACTCGAGGCCCTCGCGTTGCAGAACGGGGCTGCGGTTCCAGAGTCCGAGCGACTTGTAGTCGTTGCAGCATGCGCTCAGCACCGCAACCGGCACGTCGGGGAAATAGCCGGCGATGGCCTCCGCCAGGTCGCGCCCGTCGCGCGCCGCGATCCACTTGAGCGTCCGGTACATGGCCCGCGTCATGCGCAGCGCGGTGTCGGGATTGCGCTCGATGAAACTGCGCGTCGTGTTGAACGTGGTGTAGGACGTCGGTCCGCGGCTCGCGGCGGCGTACCAAACGTGCCCGGCGCCGTCGTTGATGAGCGTCCTCGCGTAGGGCTGGAACACCTGGATCAGCTCCAGCTCGCCGGCGCGCAGCGCGGCGGCGTTCTCCGCCATGGTGCGCCCGGTTGCCCGCCTGACCGCCGACGGATCAACGCCGGCGCCGCGCAGATCATGTTGCAGGCAAATCCAGGGCGTCGGCACCTCGCTCACGGTCGCGAGCGTCCATCGCGGGAGATTCTCGAGCGTAAAACCGGGATTCGGGGTGCGCCCGACCAGAAAGAATGGATCGCGCCCCACCACCTCGCAGAACGCGACGTATCCGCCTTTCGGATCCTGGTCGAGGGCGGTCATGATCCGCAAGGGGCCGCCCCACGATACCTGCCCCGCGCCGGCGGTGAGCGATTGCAGGGTCCGGTCCGCCGCCGCCGACATCTTGATTTCCACCTCCACGCCCTCCGCCTCGTAGGCGCCGAGCGCGGCGGCCGCGTAGAACGGCGCGTAAAACACCGCGCGGAAGTTCTCGATCAGGATAACGGCCATTTCTTGTGCTCTTTCCGGCAGGGTGGGTGGGAGGCGTCAATATATAACACCGGCACGAGCGGAAAGGACTCTTAGCCTCCGGGGACGTTGTTTTACCGAAGTCAACCCACGACCCACGCCGTTCCTGCCGGACCGGAGTAGAGTAATGCTGGCCCTTGGCCTACTTCAGGAGGATGACCCATGCATGATTTCCGCTGGCCGGCATTGATCACGCTGGGTGTGGTGGCGCTGTTGTTTGCATTCGCGGGGGCCGTGGGCAAGGCCCGGGCCAAATATAATATCAAGGCGCCCGCCACGACGGGCGACCCGGCGTTCGAGCGCACGTTCCGCGCGCATCAGAACACCGTCGAGAACGCGGTGATCTTCCTTCCGGCGCTGTGGCTGTTCGCGGCGTTCGTGAGCGAGGGTTGGGCGGCCGTGCTGGGCGCGGTGTGGATCGCCGCGTACGTGTGGTATTTCGTAGCGTATCAAGAAGACGCTGCCAAACGCGGGCGGCCGTTCGGCCTCGCCACGCTCGTGTTCGGGATACTCGCTCTCGGCGCCGCGTGGGGCGTGGTGAGGACGTTTTTTTGACGCGTGATCAGCACTCACTTAAAGGAGATCAACCATGGCGACATACATCAGTTTGTTAAGTTTTACCGATCAGGGTATCCGCAGCATCAAGGAATCGCCGAAACGGGCGGATGCCGTCAAGGCGATGGCCAAAAAAATGGGTGTGACGATCAAGGAGATGTACTGGACCCTGGGCCATTACGACCTGGTCGTCGTTCTGGATGGCGACGATGAGGCCGTCACGTCCACTCTGCTGAAGGTCGGCTCTCTTGGCAACGTGCGTAGCGAAACCTTGCGTGCGTTCTCGGCGGCGGAGATGGGCAGGATTGTTGGCAACATTTCCTGACGCGCGGTCGAAGTCCCTGTGACGTCAGTCGAGCACGGCAAGGCGCTGTTCGCCACCTTTCCAGACTTCCATTAAGCGAGCACGCCGCGGTGCGCGACGGCCTCGGCATGGTGCTACAGCTTGGCCTGGCGAAGCGGCCAAGCTGAGGGATGAGGGATGAGGGATGAGGGGGAGGGGGGACTATCGAGGATTGAGTGTCGAGTGAAGAAAGACGAGATAATCGAAATTCTGACGAGTTCAATTGAGACCATAAGAAAAACATAACTACGCTCCACTCGACACTCGACACCCGACACTCGTCACCCATCACTCACTCATCACCCATCACCGATATGAAATATCTCCTGTACTACTGGTCCTCGATCCAGGGCCGCGGCGAATTCATCCGCCTCGCGCTGGAGGAAGGCGCCGCCGATTACATGGACGTCGCCCGGATGCCGGCGAGAAGGGGAATGGGCGAGGCGGCGATGATACGGCTCATGGACGAAGCGCCCAGCGGGCGCCTGCCGTTCGCGCCGCCTTTTCTCAAGGCCGGCAAGCTGGTGATCGCGCAGACCGCCAACATCCTCCAGTTTCTCGGCCCGCGGCTGGGCCTCGTGCCGAAGGCGGAAGCGACCCGGCTGTGGGCGCACCAGCTCCAGCTCACGATCGCCGACCTGGTAGGCGAGGCCCACGACACCCATCACCCCATCGCGGGCAGCCTGTACTACCACCAGCAGAAGCCGGAAGCGAAGCGGCGCGCCGGGCATTTCACGGGCGAACGCCTGCCGAAATTTCTCGGCTATTTCGAGCGCGTGCTCGCAGCCAATCCGGGTGGAGACCGCTACCTGATCGGGAAGTCGCTGACCTACGTCGACCTCTCGATGTTCCAGGTGATCGCCGGTTTGAGCTACGCTTTCCCGCGGGTGATGGAAGAAATGTCGCGCCAGCACCCGAGGCTCACGGGGTTGCACCAGCGGGTGCGGGAGCGGCCGCGCGTCGCCGCGTATCTCGCGTCGAGCCGCCGCATCCCTTTCAACGAGCGCGGGATCTTCCGCCACTATCTCGAACTCGATGGTGAGGTGTGAGTCGCGACTCACGCCTTATCGAGCCGATCCCAAATATGTTAATCTGACCGTTGCTGACGACAGGGACCTCACGCGCGAATGGTATCTCGATGGCGGGGATGTCGTGCGCGTCGTCCGCAGCACGGAGCACGCGAGCGACAACCAGTAGGCCCATTCCGGGAGCGTAAGGTGACACAGCGCCATCTACTGCAGCGATGAGCAAGATCTTCGACCGGATCAAGCAGGCCGAGCGCGAATACCTGCGCCGCGAGTCGGGCACGAAGCCCGCTGCAATCGGCTCCCGGGAGGCCGAGGAGTCGTTCGAAGCGGTGGCCGAGCTGCGCAACCGCATCGAAGCCGAGCGCAACGCCGAGACGGCGCTTGAG
>JBGQGU010000349.1:0-4235 GCA_041497655.1 Gammaproteobacteria bacterium | reverse complement strand
TCCTTTCCGCGCTCGGGGGCGGACATCCGCTGGGCGCGCGATCTCATGCACCAGGCAGGCGGCCGGGCGCTGACGGTCGCGAAGATCGAGCGCGCGGAGGCGATTCCCGCGCTGGATGACATCCTCGACGCCACCGACTGCATCATGGTGGCGCGCGGCGACCTGGCGGTGGAGGTGGGAGATGCGGTGGTGCCGGCGCTGCAGAAGCGCATGATCCGCATGGCGCGCGAGAAGAACCGGATCACGATCACCGCGACCCAGATGATGGAGTCCATGATCGCGAACCCGATCCCGACGCGCGCGGAGGTGTCGGACGTCGCCAACGCAGTGCTGGACGGCACCGACGCCGTGATGCTCTCCGCCGAGACCGCCGCCGGCCGCTACCCGGTCGAGACCGTGGCCGCCATGGCGCGGGTCTGCGTCGAGGCCGAGAAGGAGGACACGCTCTCGCAGGAACGACGGCTCGCCCATCCACCGGCCGAGCTCGAGGAGGCAATCGCGCGCGCGACAGTGTTTACTGCCAACAACCTCAAGATCAAGGCGGTGGCGGCGATGACGCAGAGCGGGAAAACCGTGCTGTTGATGTCGCGGATGCAGTCCAACGTGCCGATCTACGCCATGAGCTCGGTGATCGAGACGCGCCGCCGGGTGACCCTGTTCCGGGGGGTGTACCCGGTCAGTTTCACGGGCGCGCGCAACCCGGAAAAGGCGCTCCACATGGCGGAGGACGAGCTTCTCAAGCGTGGCGCCGTGCAGACCGGCGACTACATCGTGCTCACCATCGGCGAGCCCTTTGGCAAGGCCGGCGGCACCAATACCATGAAAATAGTGAAGGTCGGGGAGCACCGGAAGGCCTGAGAAGTAAGCAGTGAGCGGTGAGCAGTAAGCCGTGAACCGCGCCGCCATCCGCATAGTAGAATGAATCCCTTCCTGTCTCACTGCTTACCGCTTTCCGCTCACCGCTCACTGCTTACCGAGGAGCTAGCATGTCCACACAGTCACTCGAAGCCGTTGCCAAGGCCATGGTCGCGCCCGGCAAGGGCATACTCGCCGCCGACGAGTCCACCGGCACGATCGAGAAGCGCCTCGCCAGCGTCAAGGTCGAGAACACCGAGGAGAACCGCCGCGCCTACCGCGACATGCTGTTCTCGGCGAAGGGCCTGGGACAGTACATCAGCGGCGTGATCCTCTACGACGAGACGATACGGCAGAAATCCGCGAGCGGCGCCTCGTTCGTGGGGCTGTTGGTGAAGAACGGGATACTCCCCGGCATCAAAGTGGACACCGGGGCCAAGGATCTCGCTTTCTGCCCCGGGGAGAAGGTGACCGAAGGCCTCGACAATCTCGCCAAGCGCTGCGCCGACTACGTGAAGCTGGGGGCGAAGTTCGCCAAGTGGCGCGCGGTCATCACGATCGGTCCCGACCTGCCGAGCGCGACCTGTATCGCGGCCAACGCCCACGCGCTCGGGCGCTATGCCGCGATCTCACAGGCCGCCGGGCTGGTGCCGATCGTCGAGCCGGAGGTGCTGATGGACGGAAACCACATCATCCATCGCTGCGAAGAGGTGACGGAGTGGACGCTGAACGCCGTGTATGAGGCGCTCTACCTGAACCGCGTCAGCCTCGAGCGTTCGGTGCTCAAGCCCAGCATGGTGGTCTCGGGAAAGGATTGTCCTGAGCAGGCTGGCGTCGAGGAAGTGGCCGAGCGCACGGTGCGGGTGCTCAAGCGCTGCGTCCCAGGTGCGGTTGCCGGCATCGTGTTCCTTTCCGGCGGGCAGAGCGACGAGCTCGCCACCGAGCACTTGAACGCGATGAACAAGCTCCCCTCCGGCGGGCTGCCGTGGCCGCTTTCCTTCTCCTACGGGCGCGCGCTGCAGCATCCCTCGCTGAAAGCATGGAAGGGCGCTGCGGCCAACGTCGCCTCAGCGCAGGCCGCCCTGCTGCACCGCGCGCGCATGAACAGCCTCGCTCGCGCCGGCGGCTACAGCGCCGAGCTCGAGCGGCAGGCGCTCGCGGCCTGAGGCGGTATAACTTCAGGGCGCAAAGACGCGAAGATGCAAAGGTTACCTGCGACCTTCGAAGACTTTCCTCTTTGCGTGCTCTGCGCCTTTGCGTCGAGGGTTCTGACGTGATCGACCGGCCGCCGGTATCGATCATCACCGGCTACCTCGGCAGCGGCAAGACGACGCTGCTGAACCGCCTGCTGCGGGACCCGGGCATGGCGCGTGCCGCGGTCATCATCAACGAGTTCGGGGCAGTCGCCCTCGATCACCTGCTCATCGCCACGCCCAGCGAGAACACGGTGCTACTCGCCAACGGCTGCCTGTGCTGCACGATCCGCGGTGATCTCGTCGGGACATTGTCGAGCCTCCTGGCGCGGCGCGGCGCGGGCGGCATCCCGGCCTTCGACCGCGTGCTGGTCGAGACGACCGGGCTTGCCGATCCAGTGCCGGTGCTGCGCACGCTCGCTTCCGAGGAAACGATCGCGCCGCGTCTGCGGCCAGGAGCCGTGATCACGATGGTGGACGGGGTGAACGGCGGGGGCCAGCTCGACAACTGCCCGGAGTCGGTGAAGCAGGCTGCTGTCGCCGATTGCCTGATCATCAGCAAGACTGATATCGCGGTGCCGTCGGCGCTTGGCCGGCTGCGCAAGCGCCTCACCCGCATCAATCCCGGGGCACAGTTGCTCGACGCCGTGCGCGGCGCGGTCGCGCCCGGCCTGCTGTTCGGAACTGCGCTCGTCGACCCGGCGGCGGAACGCGAAGTGGTCGAGCGCTGGCTGAACGAGGGAGCCTACGCGAAGGCGGAGCCCGTCCGCGGCGCTGGCCGCCACGGTGACGGCATACACACTTTCGCTGTGCGCCACGAGGAGTCCGTCACGGGCGGCGGCCTCGCGGCGTGGCTCAACCTGATGGCCGCGCTCAAGGGAGCGAATCTGCTCCGCGTCAAAGGCATCATCAACGTCGAGGGCCGTCCGGTCGTCGTGCATGTCGTGCAGAGCGTCATTCACGAGCCGCTGACGCTCGATTCGTGGCCGTCAGCGGATCGCAGCACGCGCATCGTGTTCATTACGCGGGGCATGGCGCGGGCGGAAATCGAGGCAACGCTGCCGGCGCTGGGCCTGGATGCGAACCGGCGCGCGGCTGGCGCGGCAATCGATCCCGCAGCCTATGCGCGATTCGTCAGTGCAACGGTCGGTTTCAGATCAACGGACCGGCGCCAGGAAAGGAGAAGGTGACACTTGAAGTCCCAGGAATTTCTGGAAACGAAGGTGAAAGGCCCGCTGCGGGTGGTCAACTGCGGCACGCTGATCGACGGCCGCGGCGGCAAGCCGGTGAAAGACGCGGTGGTGCTGATCCATGGCAACCGCATCACCAAGGTTGGCGAGCAAGGCAAGTTGAAGCCCCCGCAGGGCGCGGAAGTGATCGATTGCTCGCGCTACACGGTGATGCCGGGGATGATGGATCTCCACATCCACACCGCCATGTACAACTGCATGACCTTTCACAACCACCGGGTCGCGCAGTTCGAAACGATGCCGCACCTGCAGCAGATGTACGCTCTGTTCCACGCCCAGAACTGCTTCGACATGGGTTTCACCACGTTGCGCGATCTCGGCATGAACGGGCCGTACGGCCTGCTGGTGAACGAGATGTGCGCGGTGCGCGATGCCATCAACGCCGGCATCGTCGAAGGGCCGCGCATGCTGATCGCAGGCTTTACCACCATGACGGGCTCGCATCTCGAGTTGATCCAGCCGCGCGCGATGTACCGGTGGGGATTCAATACCGCCGACGGGCCGTGGGAGCTGCGCAAGCTCGCGCGCAAGAACATGCTGGCGGGTTGCGACATCATCAAGACTTGCGCTTCCGGCGGCGGCGGCACCGACAAGGAGGAGCCGGATATCCGCAACATGACACAGGAGGAGCTCGATGCGGTCGTGGACGAGGCGCACGCCTTGCACAAGCACGCAGCGGTGCATTGCTTCACCACCAGCGCGCAGCGCATGGCGCTGAAGGCGGGCGCCGACACGATCGAGCACATGGTGTTTCACGATGACGAAACCATCGAGTTGATCCGGAAGGCCGGCGTGCCGGTCACGCCGACGCTCGCGCACCGCACCGACCATGCGATCCAGTTGCGCCGCGCGCACGGCACGGCGGATTTCGTGCTGCGCAAGATGAAGTACCTGCAGCCGTTCTGCTTCGAGACCTTCCGCAAGATGTACCAGGCCG
>JBGQGU010000348.1:0-4238 GCA_041497655.1 Gammaproteobacteria bacterium | reverse complement strand
TTGAAGAGCTCGACCGACCCCACCTTGTCGGCGAACGAGAGATGCGGGTAGTCGCTGCCCCAGATGATGCGGTCGGGAACGGCCTCGATCAGCGCGCGCGCCATCGGCGCCGCGTCGCTGAAGCCCGGCGCGACCGACATGCGGTAGGTCCCGGTGATCTTGACCCAGCAGTGATCGCCGCTGCGCAGGTAATCCAGGAACTGCCTGAAGCCGGGCTGCGCCGGTCCATCCTTCGCGAGGAACATTCCCATGTGGGCGACCGTGTGGCGCGACTTCAATTTTTTCATCACCGGCAGCAGCTCCTGCGTGAGCCAGCCGGGCGTGAGGAAGTCGAGCATCCAGCCGATCTCCGCGCAGCGCGCATCGAGGCGCCCGATACGCGCGAGCATCGTCTGCGAAAACCCCGGCTCCGGCGGCTTGATCGGGTTGACGTTGACGCGTACGCCGCGCACGCCCGCCTGATTCAGGCGCTCGAGCTCGGCGTCCGGCGCGTTTTCGTCGATGTCCACGATGCCGCGGCATTTGGCGCCCATCTCGCGCATCGCATCGAGCATGCACGCGTTGTCGCGGCCGTAGGCGCTCGGCTGGACAAAGACGGTGCGCTCTATTCCCAGTAGTCGCGCGAGCTTCAAGTAGTCCTCGAGCGGGGCCAGCGGCGGTTTGTAGCGGATGTCGCTCCCGTAGGGATAGCGTCCCGCCGGGCCGAATACGTGGAAATGGCTGTCACAAGAAAAAGAGGGTGCGCGAAACAGCGGCACACCCTCTTTTTCTATATGGGAAGACACAATTTTCTTCGGCAAGGAATTGTCAGGGGAATCTCACCAGCCCAGCAGCGGGAGTGGCGACTGGATCAGAAGTTGGCAGTTGGCAGCTGTCAGTTGGCACCCGTCAGTTGGCAGCCGTCCGTTGGCAGTTGGCAGTAATTCCAAACTTCCTGCTGCAAACTGCCCACTGCAAACTCCTTGCTGCCCACTGCAAACTGCAAACTTTTCATCCTTCATCCTTCCGCCGTCATCCTTCCTGTGCGGCGGGCACCGACTTCGCCGCCCGCATCGCCAGGAAGTAGGCCGCGATCATGGCCATGATCACCACCACGCCCAGTGTGAAGCCGAGGTACTCGACCTGCTCGTCCACGCCGGGGAGATACAGCTTCGCTATTCCCAACCCGCCGACGGCGAGACTCAGCAGGGCAATCGCGAGGCTCACGATGCGCGAGGCGATCGCGGCGCGCCGGTCGGCCCGGTAGATGAGCTTGCTCATGGTAAACCCGTTGAGCGTATCGGTCGCGACCATGCCCGCCGTGAACACCAGCCCGAGCAGGACGGCGAAGAACCCGCCGGCGACGCTGGAACCCGCGATCGAGAACAGCATGGCCTGGCTGATGGTGTCGAAGGACAGCGCGAACGCCGCGCCGACGGAGGCGATGACGGCCGGGTGACTGGTCTCCACCAAGCTGCCGAGAAGGCGGCTCTTCAGACCCACCGTCCTCACCACCTCGCCGGGCCGCGCGCGGAACACCGCGACGAGATTGGCCGCAGCGAGCATGATCAGAAACAGGATCGAGATCCCCGCCCCGGTCAGCTCGAGCCAGTCCGGCGCATGCCACTCCAGCGCCACCGTGGCGACGATCACCGCCACCAGCGTGACCACGGCGCCATGGCCGAGCGAGAACAGCAGGCCGGAGAGCTGCGACAACCGCGGGCGCCTGACGGCGTTGAAGCGGGCCATCCCGTCGATCGTGACCAGGTGGTCGGGATCCATGCCGTGCTTCAACCCCAGGATGAATACGAGCGCGGTAAGCGCGAGCCAGTCGTGCGGCAGGTTTTCCATCGTGAACTCCAGTTGGCAGCAGCCAGTTGGCCAATTTCAGTTGTCAGTCGTCAGTTAGCAGCCGTCAGTTGGCAGCCGTCAGTTGGCAGTAATTCCAAACTTCCTGCTGCAAACTGCCCACTGCAAACTCCTTGCTGCCCACTGCAAACTGCAAACTTGTCATCCCTCGACCCTCGTCTCTCGTCACTTATCACTCGACACTCGACACTCGCCACTCGACACTCGACCCTCGACCCTCGACCCTCGACCCTCGACCCTCGTCACTCTCATCTCTTGAGGAACAGCTCCTCCCAGAGCTTGTCCCACTTGTCCGCTTCGTCGACCACCGCGACGGGGTCGAGAAAGGTCATGCTGAAGTTGGTCAGGCTGGACTTGACTTTGGTGTTGACCGGCGGTCGTCCCATGGCCTCGTACATCTTCTGGCCGTCCTCGGCCGAGAGCACGAAATCGGCGTAGAGCAGCGCGCTGGCAGGATGCGGCGCATTCTTCGCAATACCGAGCCCCTGCGGGCGCGCGACCGCGTCGATCGGCGCCCAGTCGATCGGTGCACCCTTGCGCTTCAGCGTCTCCGCGTTGCCGCTATAGGTGGTGAGGCCCACCGGGATCTCGCCCGCTGCGATCAGCTGCGCGAGCAGCACGTGCCCCTTGCGGACTTCAGGCCGCATTTCAGAAAGTTTCCTGAAGAACGCCATGCCCTGCGCATCACCCCATTTCTTCACCAGGGTGGCCATCCATTCGGCGTCGCCGGCCTCGATGCCGAGCTTGCCCTTCCACTTCGGATCGGTAAACCCCGCGAGGCTCTTCGGCAGCTCTTCCCGCTTCACCAGGTTGGTATTGAATCCGACCACGAAGATCTGCAGGCGGTCGGGCATATACAGGCGGTGCCTGGGGATGCTGGCGGGAGGCAGGTCGGCGGCGTGCGGGGTGTAATAGGTCGTCAGGATCCCCTCACGGGCGAGCGACTCCATCTCGGGGCCGTTGGTCGCGATCACATCCGCGCTGTGGCGCCCCGCCGTGGCCTCGCTCACGGCGCGCTGCACCACGCGCTCGGAGATCGCGCGCCACAACTCCACCTTGATGCCGTACCTCTTCTCGAACGCGTCCGCGAGTGGCTTGGACTCCGTCGGCGCGAGCGAGGTGTAGATCGTCAGTGCGCCTTCCTGCTTGGCCTTCTCGAGGAGCCGCTTCTCCCGGTCCTGACCCTGGTAATTCAATATGTCTCCGGGCATTGCGGGGCCCTGTGCCATCACGGCCGGCGGCATCAACGCCGCAGCCAAAACGAATGGCGCGAGCAGTGCCGACTTTGTCATCATGGTGATTTCTCTCGTCGTTTCCCGGGCGCCGGTCCTGCGCAACGCAGCTCATCTCAACCGTCCGCCGCGCGTTGTTCTACGGCCGGGCGTACACTAATATATCGAGTTTTCTCCGGCCGGGCGAGGCTAGGAGCGTCTAAGGAGGTTTTCATGTCCGCGAAGAGCGCCGCTGGCGCCAGCACGAGAGGGGAACGCGTGAGCGCCGCTGACGGAGCCACCTTCCAGAACGACCTGCGCGAGTTCATCACTGCCGTCGAGAAGCGCGGCGAGCTCGCCCGCGTCGAGAATGCGCATTGGGACCGGGAACTTGGCGCGGTGACCGAAGTGCTCTATCGCCAGAAGGTCGAGAAATCGCCGATGCTGCTGTTCGACCGCATCCCCGACTATCCCAGGGGGTTCCGCTGCGCCTACGGCATGTTCGGCTCGCCGTACCGGCTCGCGCTCGTGCTCGGCATGGAGCCCGCCCTCTCCGACAACCGCAAGGAGATGCTCGATCACTTCCGCAAGCACATCAAGAAGGGCTTCAAGCGGATCGCGCCCCGCACGGTGAAGGACGGCCCGGTGCTCGAGAACATCGTGCGCGGCGAGAAGGTGGACATGCTCAAGTTCCCGGTGCCGATCCATCACGAGGACGACGGCGGCCGCTACATCGGCACCGCCTGCGGCGTCGTCACCCGCGACCCGGACAGCGGCCGCATCAACGTCGGCACCTACCGCGTGCAGGTGATGGGCCCGGACACCTGCGCCTCCTACATCTCGAACGGCAAGCAGGGGCGGATTCATCGCGACAAGTATCTCAAGGCCGGCAAGCCCTGCCCGGTCGTCATCATCGTCGGCACCGATCCCATCACCTATCTCGCCGCGGCCTACACCATGCCCGACTCGATGCCGGAATACGAATGGGCGGGCGGCCTGATGGACCGGCCGCTGGAGCTGATCGAGGGCGAGACGACGGGATTGCCCTTTCCCGCCCGCTCCGAGATCGTCCTCGAGGGCGAGATCTCCGCGACCGAAACCGCGCTCGAAGGCCCGTTCGGCGAATGGCACGGCTACTACGCCGGGGACGCGCAGCAGGAGCCGCTGATCCGCATCAAC
>JBGQGU010000347.1:0-4246 GCA_041497655.1 Gammaproteobacteria bacterium | reverse complement strand
CGAATACGGTCCGCCCCTTGACCAGGATGAGGTTGCGGGAACTGACCGCGGTGACGGCCGCGTGGTTCTTGTCCACGATGATCGTGGCCATGCCGCTCTCGCGTATCTCCCGGATGATGGACCAGATCTCGCGTGAAATGAGCGGCGCCAGGCCTTCCGTCGCCTCGTCGAGGATCAGCAGTTCCGGGTTGGTCATCAGCGCGCGGCCGATGGTCAGCATCTGCTGCTCGCCGCCGGACAGCTGGCCGCCGCCGTGGCTGCGCCGCTCGGCGAGGCGCGGGAAGGTTTTCAGGACGCGCTCGTAAACCCAGTCGCCGCGCCGGCCGGGGCGGGCCGCCATGACGAGGTTTTCGCGCACGCTCAAGTTGGGAAAGATGGCGCGCCCCTCCGGCACGTAGGCGATGCCCTGGCGCGCGATCAAGTGGGTCGGCGCGGCGGTCATGTCGAGGCCATTGACGAACACGCTGCCGTGCTTCGGACGCACCAGTCCCATGAGCGTGCGGATGAGCGTGGACTTGCCCATGCCGTTGCGGCCCATCAGGCCGATGGTCTCGCCGCGGCTGACGTTCACGCTCACTCCGTGCAGAATGTGGCTCGCGCCGTAGTAGGTGTGCAACGCGCGCGCTTCAATGAGAAGCGTCTCAGGCATGGTCTTCGGGCCTCCCGAGGTAAGCGCTTTGCACGTCCGGGTTGGCGCGGACCGTCTGGGGATCGCCGGTATCGAGCACGACCCCATTCACCATCACCGTGAGTACCTGGGCCAGCGCGAACACGGCGTCCATGTCGTGCTCGACCAGCAAGACCGCGTGCCCGGCGGCGATGGTCTTCAGCAGCCCGACCATCGCGGCGGATTCTTCCGCGCCCATGCCGGCCAGCGGCTCGTCCAGGATCAGCACGCGCGGGTGGGTGGCGAGGCACATGGCGATTTCCAGTTGCCGCTGCTCGCCGTGACTCAGATGCCCGGCCGGGACCTCCATGCGTTCTTTCAGGCCGACGGTGGCGAGCGCCTGCTGCGCGGCTTCGATGATGCCTCGATACGAGAGCGCGTCGCGGAACCAGTTGAACGGGTGCGGGTCGCGCGACTGCGCCGCCAGCCGGCAATTTTCCAGCGCGGTGAACTCCCGGAACACGTTGGTTTTCTGATAACTGCGGCCGATGCCCATGCGCGACCGGCGGTCCGCGGACAGATGGGAGATTTCCGCACCGTCGAACAGGATGTTCCCTGCAGACGGACGCAGGTCGCCGGAGAGCAGGTTCGCCAGCGTGCTTTTCCCGGCACCGTTGGGGCCGATCACTGCGTGCACGGCGTTTTCGGCGATTTCCAGCGAGACGTCGTTGACGGCCACGACCCCGCCGAACTGCCGGGTAAGGCCGCGCACCCGGAGCGCCGCGTCAGCCATTTCCCGACCCCGGGGCCGGCTTGCGGCCCGCGCGCTCCAGCAGCTCGGCGAGGCCCTGGGGAAGCAGCAGCACGACGAGCACGATGAAGCTGCCCAGCGCGAGCTGCCAGCGCTTCGCATACTCGCCGAATAGGTCCTGGTAGGAGAAGAATTCCTGCACCAGGATGAAAGCGAAGGCGCCGATCACCGCGCCGTAGAGCCGGCCCATGCCGCCCAGTATGAGCATCATCAGCACCACGCCGGAATAGTGCCAGGAGAGGATTTCCGGGTTCACGAAGCCGTACTGGCAGGCGGCGAGATAGCCGGCGAGCCCGGCCAGGGCACCGGCCAGGACGAACGCACCAAGCTTGTAGTTGAACACCTGGAAGCCCAGCGATTTCACGCGCGCTTCATTGGCCTTGATGCTGACGAGCACCCGCCCGAACGGCGAGGCGAGCACCCGCCGCAGCAGGAAGTACACGGCCAGCATGAGCGCCAGTACGAAGTAGTAGAAATGCGCGTGATTTCCCAGATCGATCGGACTGAATTCCCCGATGGCGAGCGACGGCCGCGCGTAGAGATAGATGCCGTCCGATCCGCCGCCCAGCTTGGTGTCGTGGAACAGGTAATAGAGCATCTGGGCGAACGCCAGCGTGACCATGATGAAATACACGCCAGTGGTGCGCAGAACCAGGGTGCCGATGACGAGCGCGAGGGCACCGGTGGCGGCGATGCACGCGGGCAGCGTCAGCCACAGGCTCACCGCTTCGTACTTAGGGGAGGTCAGCGCCAGCACGTAACCGGCGAAGCCGAAGAAAGCCGAGTGTCCCAGGCTCACCAGCCCGGTGTAGCCCACGATGAGGTCCAGGCTCATCGCGAAGATGGCCATGACCATGATCTTGGTGAAGAACTGGATGTAAAACGTCGAACCAGTCAGCGGGAAGAGCGCGAGACACGCCAGCCCCAGCACCAGCAAGACTTGAGCGATTTTCACCGGCGGTTGCATCAGGTCGCCTGGAACAGGCCCCGCGGCCGCCAGATCAGCACGGCCGCCATCAGCAGGTACACCGCCATGCCGGAATACTCGGGCAGCAGCACCTTGCCCAGGGTGTCGGCGATGCCGATCAGCAGCGCCGCGACCATCGCGCCCTTGATCGAACCGATGCCGCCGATCACCACGACCACGAAGCAGATGATGAGGATGTGGTGGCCCATGCCGGGGAACACCGAGGACACCGGCGCCGCGATCATGCCGGCGAAGGCGGCGAGCGCGAACCCGAATGCGAATACGAAGGCATAGAGCAGCGGGATGTTCACGCCCAGCACCTGCGCCATCTCGCGATTCGAGTTGCCGGCGCGGATCATCATGCCGATCCGCGTCTTCTGGATGACGAAGTAGAGCGCGGCCGCGAGCGCGAGGCACACGCCGGAGATGAACAGCCGGTAGGCGGGATAGCTCAGCGTATCGGTAAGCGGAATGGAGAAATTGAGAACGTCAGGGATCGCCACGCCATGTACGTCGTTGCCAAACAGGATGCTGCGCAGTTCCTCGAAGATCAGGATGAGTCCGAACGTCAGCAGCACCTGGTAGAGATGGTCGCGCTCGTAGAGCCTGCGGATCAGCGCGGACTCCAGCAGCACGCCGATTCCGATCGAGATCGCGACGCCGATAGGAAGCGCGAGCCACAGGCTGCCGGTTTCGCGCGCGAGCCAGTAGGCGAGATACGCCCCGACCATGTAAAAGCTGCCATGCGCGAGGTTGATCACGCCCATGATCCCGAAGATGAGCGTCAGCCCGCTCGCGAGCAGGAACAGCAGCAGGCCGTACTGGATGCCGTTGAGAATCTGGATGAGGAATTCCATCTCTTGCTCACGCAAAAGCGCCGACCGGATAAACGCGCGGTCGGCGCAGGATGACCGGCAGCTTGATGCGCTACGCCATCTTACAACCTCGCGCGGGGTCGGCGAGGGCCTTGTGCGCCACGCCCATGATCCTGTTTTCCTTGCCGACGACCTTGCGCAGGTAGAAGTCCTGCACCGGGTTGTGGGCCTTGGACATGGTCCAGGCGCCACGCGGGCTGTCGATCCTGACTTTCTCCATCGCCGCGATCAGCTCCTTCTTCTTCGAGACGTCGCCTTTTACAGCGTCCATGCCGGCGGCAAGCAGCAGCGCCGCGTCGTAGCCCTGCACGGCGTAGACGTCCGGCGCGGTCCCGTAGGCCCTGACGTATGCGACACGGAACGCATTGTTGCTGGAGATGACAAGGCCGTCGCCGTAGTGCAGCGTCGTCTCGACGCCCTCGGCCGCGTCCCCCACCGCTTCCAGCACGCCGTCGGTGAGGAAGCCGGAGCCGAACAGCGGAATTCGTCCTTTCAGACCGGCGGCCGCGTAGTCCCTCAGGAACTTCGCGGCGCCGCCGCCCGCGAAGAACGCGACCACGGCATCGGGCCTGATCGTCGCCGCCTCGGTCAGCAGCACCTGGAACTCGACCTGCGGGAACGGCAGGAGCAGCTCTTTCACCAGCTTGCCGCCCTGCTTCTCAAAGGCTTCCTTGAAACCTTCCAGCATTTCCTTGCCCGCGGCGTAGTTCCACGTGATGAAGATCGCGGTCTTGTGGCCCCTGTCCTTCAGCACCTTGCCCAGCGGATAGGTGGTCTGCCAGTTGGAGAAGGAGGTGCGGAAGATGTTCGGCGCGCACGCCGCGCCCGTCGCGTCGCCGGCGCCCGCGTTGGGGCAGATGAGCAGGGTGCCGGTCTCGCGCACGACCTTGACCATGCCCATGAGCACGCCGGAGTGGACGGTACCGACGATCACGTCCACCTTGTCGCGCTGCACGAGCCGGTTGGTGTTCTCCGGCGCCTTGGCT
>JBGQGU010000346.1:0-4278 GCA_041497655.1 Gammaproteobacteria bacterium | reverse complement strand
GAACATCGAAGGCCTGCGCGCATTCCCGTCCCACACGGGCGCCGGATTCGACGTCCCGTCGACGCCATCGGCACTGTGGATCTGGGTGAGGGGTGAGGACCGGGGCGAGCTCTTCCACCGGTCACGGCTCATCGAGCGGAAGCTTGCCCGCGCGTTCCGGCTCGAGCAGGCTCTCGATGCTTTCCGCCACGATCGGGGCCGCGATCTGACGGGTTACGAGGACGGCACCGAAAACCCGAGGGGCAGAAGGGCGCGCATGGCCGCAATCGTTCAAGCGCCGTCGCGGCTAGCGGGGTCGAGCTTCGTGGCCGTTCAGCAATGGGAGCACCAGTTCGGGTGCTTCGAAGCGATGACGCCCCGGCAGCGGGACGATGCCATCGGGCGCCGCCGATCCAGCAATGAGGAAATCGACGGCGCTCCGCCCTCGGCGCACGTAAAGCGGACCGCGCAGGAAAACTTCGAGCCGGCCGCTTTCGTGGTCCGGCGCTCCATGCCCTGGGCCGACGCCATGCGGGCCGGCCTGGTGTTCGTCGCGTTCGGGTGCTCGTTGGACGCGTTCGAGGCGCAGTTGCGCCGCATGGTCGGCCTCGACGACGGCATCACCGACGCGCTGTTCAAATTCACCAGCCCGGTGACCGGCGCCTGCTATTGGTGCCCCGGAATGCGGCGCGGGCGCCTCGAACTGGGGGCGGTCGGCCTGTGACGGTCGGCGACTTCGCGGAGCGCTTGTGACCACGGCCTTCCGGAACATCCTCCTCGAGCGGCCCGAGGCGGGGATTTACCTGCTCACGGTAAACCGCCCGAAGGCGTTGAACGCGCTCAACGCCGCGACGCTGGACGAGATCGCGGCGGCAATCGGAAAGATAGCGGGGGACGACAGGGCGCGCGTGCTGCTCGTCACCGGCGCGGGAGAAAAGGCGTTCGTCGCGGGCGCCGATATTTCCGAGATGCAGAACGCGACGATCGAGCAGGCGCGCGAATTCTCCGAGAAGGGCGTACGCGTGATGCACGCGCTGGAGGCGTTGCCGGTGCCGGTCATCGCGCTCGTCAACGGCTATGCCTTGGGTGGCGGCTGCGAGCTGGCGCTCGCTTGCGACTGGGTCCTCGCTTCCGACCAGGCGGTGTTCGGCCAGCCGGAAGTGAACCTGGGCATTCCGCCCGGTTTCGGCGGCACGCAGCGCCTGCCGCGCCGGGTCGGCCCTGCGCGCGCGCTGGAGCTGCTCACGACCGCGCGCCAGGTGAAAGCGGCAGAAGCAGCTGCCATCGGACTCGCCAACCAGGTCTATCCAGCGGCGGAGCTCAGGACGAGGGGACTGGAGGCAGCGCGCCTGATTGCATCGAAGGGCCCGGCTGCCGTCCGCGCCGCGAAACAGGCGGTGCAGCGAGGCGCCAATCTCGATCTCTTCGCCGCCTGCGCCCTGGAGACCGACTTGTTCGTGCAGGCTTTCGCCACGCGGGACCGGAAGGAGGGCATGAGCGCCTTCCTCGAAAAGCGTCCGGCGAAGTTTGAAGGTCGCTAGAACCGGTCTCAAGATTAGCCACGGAATCACACGGACAATAACCCGACCCAGTTAAAGTCCCCGTAATCATTTGAGAATTTCTGTGTGGTTCCGTGTGTTTCCGTGGTTGTAACGGTTTTTGAGATGGCTTCTAGTAGTTCGCCGGGCTAAACACCGATGAAACTCAGCCGGTCGGCAAGACTCGAACGGGGGGTCCGGTCAGCGGGCGTAAGTAAGGCTATCTCATTAAATTCCCGCGCAAAAGCGGCAATTTCCCGGTGCTATAATGCCCTCCCGGCGCACGGCGGTGCGAGCGCCGACTGCACGTCATGAGCTCCTGGTCTTTGAAACGGTGGCCGCTATGGATCTGAGAGACATCCAACCCGACGTTGACCCGCAAGAAACACGGGAGTGGCTCGAGGCGCTCGACTCGGTTCTGGAGCGCGAGGGGCCAGCGCGCGCAAACTTCCTGCTCGAACGGCTCGTCGAGATGGCGCGGAGCCACGGCGCCTACATTCCGTACAACGCCAACACGGCGTACATGAACTCGATCCCGATGTCGCAGGAGGAGCGTTCGCCGGGGGATGCCGAGCTCGAGAACAACATTCGATCGCTCGTGCGCTGGAATGCGATGGCGATGGTGCTGCGCGCCAACAAGGAATCCTCCGAGCTGGGCGGCCATATCGCGAGCTTTGCCTCCGCCGCCACGCTCTACGACGTCGGCTTCAACCATTTCTTCCGCGCCTGGAACGAAAGTTTTGGCGGTGACCTCGTCTATTTCCAGGGGCACTCCGCGCCGGGCATCTACGCGCGCGCCTATCTCGAGGGCCGCGTGACCGAGGAGCAACTGAAGAATTTCCGCCAGGAGGTGGGAGGGAGGGGCCTGTCGTCGTATCCGCACCCGTGGCTGATGCCGGACTTCTGGCAGTTCCCGACGGTGTCGATGGGGCTCGGCCCCATCATGGCGATCTACCAGGCCCGCTTCATGCGCTACCTCAAGGACCGCGGCATCATCGAGCCCCAGGGGCGCAAGGTGTGGTGCTTCTGCGGCGACGGCGAGATGGACGAGCCGGAGTCGCTCGGCGCGATCTCGCTCGCGGGGCGCGAGCGCCTCGATAACCTGATCTTCGTCGTGAACTGCAACCTGCAGCGGCTCGACGGCCCGGTGCGCGGCAACGGCAAGATCATCCAGGAGCTGGAGGCGGCGTTCCGCGGGGCGGGCTGGAACGTGATCAAGGTGATCTGGGGCTCGTACTGGGATCCGCTGTTCATGCGCGACAAGACCGGCATCCTGCTGCGGCGCATGGAGGAGTGCGTGGACGGCGAGTACCAGACGTTCAAGTCGCAAGACGGCGCGTTTGTGCGCAAGCACTTCTTTGGCAAGTACCCCGAGCTGCTCGAAATGGTCGCGCACATGACCGACGACGACATCTGGCGGCTGAACCGCGGCGGGCACGATCCGCACAAGATCTACGCGGCCTACGCCGCGGCGGTGAAACACCTCGGGGAGCCGACCGTGATCCTCGCCAAGACCGTGAAAGGCTACGGCATGGGCGAAGCGGGCGAGGGCCAGAACATCACGCACCAGCAGAAGAAGATGGGCACCGCCTCGATCAAGGCGTTCCGCGATCGCTTCGAGGTGCCGATCCCCGACGACAAGCTCGAGGAGGTCCCGTTCTACCGTCCGCCCGACGACAGCCCGGAGATGAAGTATCTGCGCGAGCGGGTCGCGGCGATGGGGGGCAGCGTCCCCGCCCGGCGCCGGAAGAGCGAGCCGCTCCAGGTGCCGGCACTCGCGGCGTTCGAGGCCCAGCTGAAAGGAACCGAAGGCCGGGAGATCTCCACCACGATGGCATTCGTGCGCATCCTCAATACTATCGTGCGCGACAAGGCCATCGGAAAACTGGTGGTGCCGATCGTGCCGGATGAATCGCGCACCTTCGGCATGGAGGGAATGTTCCGCCAGCTCGGCATCTATTCCCACGTCGGCCAGCTCTACACGCCGCAGGACGCCGACCAGCTCATGTTCTACAAGGAGGACAAGAACGGGCAGATCCTGCAGGAGGGTATCTGCGAGGCGGGGGCGATGTGTTCTTGGATCGCGGCGGCGACCTCCTACAGCACCCACAACCGGCCGATGATCCCGTTCTACATCTTCTACTCGATGTTCGGCTTCCAGCGCGTGGGCGACCTGGCGTGGGCCGCCGGCGACATGCGCGCGCGCGGCTTCCTGCTCGGCGGCACCGCGGGCCGCACCACCCTGAATGGCGAGGGGCTGCAGCACGAGGACGGGCACAGCCACCTGCTCGCTTCCACCATTCCCAACTGCGTGTCGTACGACCCGACGTTTGCCTACGAGCTCGCGGTCATCATTCAGGACGGGCTGCGCCGCATGGTCCGGGACCAGGAAGATGTTTACTACTACATCACGGTGATGAACGAGAACTACGCGCATCCCGCGATGCCGCAGGGTGTCGAGCAGGGCATACTCCGGGGCATGTACCGGCTCACCAAGGGGAAGGCGGCAAAGGGGAAACTCAAGGTCCAGCTCATGGGCTGCGGCACCATACTGCGCGAGGTGATGGCCGCGGCCGACCTGCTGGATAAGGATTTCGGCGTGTCAGCCGACATCTGGAGCGTCACCAGCTTCAACGAGTTGCGGCGCGACGGCATGGAAACCGCCCGCTGGAACCTGCTCCACCCCGAAGCCGGGCCGAAGCACTCCTTTCTCGAGCAATGCCTGAGGGACCACGCGGGCCCGGTGATCGCGGCGACCGAT
>JBGQGU010000345.1:0-4284 GCA_041497655.1 Gammaproteobacteria bacterium | reverse complement strand
GGCGACCTTGCGGTACGCCTCGAACTGCTCGTCCTCGTCCGGCAGGTCGGTGCGGTTGAGGAACAGGAACTCGCTGCGGAAGAGCCCGATCCCGGTGGCGCCGTTGTCCTTCGCTTTCACGACGTCCGCCGGCAGCTCGATATTGGCCTGCAGCTCCACCGGCACGCCGTCGAGCGTGACCGCGCGGCGGCCCTTGAGGCGCCTCAACTTCTGCCGCCCGAAGTCGAACTGGTGCTGCCGCAGCTGGTACTCGGCGAGCACCTTCTCGTCGGGGTCCACGATCACGACGCCCTGGGTGCCGTCCACGATGAGGAGCTCGCTCTCGCGGATCATCTGCCGTGCGCGGTGCAGCGCCACGATGGAGGGGATGGCGAGGCTGCGCGCGACCACGGCGGTGTGCGACGTGGTGCCGCCGAGATCGGTGACGAAGCTCGCGAAGCGGTGCTGCTTGAACTGCACTACGTCGGCGGGAGAGAGGTCGTGCGCGACCAGGATCAGGTTGTGCTCGGAATCCGCCTTCAGCGGCGGGGGGATGTAGCCGGGATGTCCGGAGAGCGCCTTCATCACGCGCTCGGCGACCTGGATTACATCAACTCTGCGCTCGCGCAGGTATTCGTCCTCCATCTCGTCGAACCGGGCGAGCAGGGCGTCGGTCTGCAGCTTGAGCGCCCATTCGGCGTTGCAGTTCTCGGTCTCGATGATCCGGCGCGGCGCCACCGACAGGGTGGAATCGCTGAGGATCATCTGGTGCAGGTTGATGAAGGCGCTGATCTCCGCCGGGGCGGTGGCGGGGACGATTCCGCGGAGGTCCTCGAACTCCGCGCGCACCTGCCTGATCGCCGCGTCGAAGCGGGCGGATTCCTCCGCGGCCTGGTGTGGCGGGACGTCATAGCGCGCCACCTCCAGCCCGGCGTGCGTCATCAGGTGCGCATGCCCGATGGCGACCCCGCCGGAAACGCCGATGCCGTGGATGGTGAGGCTCATAAAAACAGGGCCGGGAAATAGAGGCTATGGGCCCTAGCGTAACTCCAAGTCAATCCAATCGCAGCAAATCCAGTACCCGCGACCCGGCCCTGTTTTTATTCGGGTTCCTCAAAGCAGTCGGCGATCAGCTTGGTTACCGCGGCCAGGGCCTCCTGTTCGTCGGGCCCCTCGGTCTCGACCAGCAGCGTCGAGCCTTTGGCCGCCGCCAGCATCATGACCCCCATGATGCTCTTGGCGTTGACGCGGCGGCCGTCGCGGCTCACCCAGACGTTGGCTTTGAAGCGGCCGGCGACCTGCGTCAGCTTGGCCGATGCCCGGGCGTGCAGACCGAGCTTGTTGATGATCTCAGCTTCTTGTTGCAGCATTGTTAACGACAAGCGCCGGGGCGGGGATGCGGATCACGCCGTCACAGCCGCCGCTCACTGCCTTGGTGATGATGGTCTGCAGCGGCTTGTCGCGGTAATTCAGGACCCGGATCAGCATCGGGAGGTTTACGCCCGCCACACCCTCGACCTTGCCGGGGATGAGCAGCTTGGCGGCGATGTTGGAGGGCGAGCCGCCGTACATGTCCGAGAGGATCAGCACGCCGTCGCCCTCATCCAGTTCCTTCACCAGCTTGCGCGCCTGCGGCAGCAGCTGGAGGGGGTCATCCTGGGCGGTGATGCCGACCTGCCTCAGACGCGCGGGGCGCTTGTTGAGCACGTGGCTTGCGCAATGGATCAGGCTCTCACCCAGCGTGCCGTGCGCGATGATCAAAATGCCAATCATGAAAAGGGGGGTCGGCCCGTGAAATGAAACTGCAACATTTTACGCTATTGCGCCGCACCATGCAGCTGTGGCCAGGACCGGCCGCAAGGGCGGCTTCACGCGTGAATATTCACCAAACCGTTGCGAAATTCTTACTTTTGGGAGGGGGCCGCTATCCGTAGATTGATGGCGTGAATTCTAATCTGACCGGGCGCGACCGTGACCGTTGAAGATCAGCCGGCACCTGGAGCACGAAGGCCATGACCCTGGATCTGGGAATCGTATTGGGGGTAATTGGAACGGTGCTCCTTTGCGCCAGCTTCGTGGTGAAAAGCATGCTGAGGCTGCGTGCGCTCGCCCTGGCAAGCAACGTTGTCTTCATCGCATGGGGATATGTCGAGTGGGTATGGCCGACGCTTGCGCTTAACAGCGTCATTCTGCCGCTGAATGCATGGCACATATGGGAAATCCGGAGACTCAGCAAAGAAATCGCGCGGGCCACTGAAGACTCCCCGGTCTCGCAGTGGCTGCTGCCGCACATGCGTCGTCGCTCGTTCAAGGCCGGCGAAGTCCTGTTCCGAAAGGGAGACGCGGCGGACGAACTCATCTACATCGCGAGCGGCGAGCTCAGGATGGAGGAAATCGGCGAGCGGGTCGGGCCCGGCGAGCTGATCGGGGAAATCGGCCTTTTTTCCCCCGAAAAAAGACGCACGCAGTCGCTGGTGTGCGAGACGGACGGCGAGCTCTATCACATGACGGGAGAGATGATCTTCCGGCTGTATTACCAGAATCCAAAATTGGGCTTCTACCTCATGCGGCTAGTGGCGCAGCGCCTGCTGAGGGATGTGCAGAGGCTGGACGGCAAGCCGGTGCCCGTGTGAGGCGGCCGGCCGAAAAGGGGAAAACCATGCGGCGCGTTCTGGCTTTGGGATTGTCCATGCTGTTGTGCGGGTGCGGGGTTTCACCCGCGATCATCAAGACGGACACCATAGCTTTCGGCGAGGTCATCGAAGACACCACCAACAAGCTGCTCGTGGTTAACCTCTTGCGCGCGCGGGACAAGGCCCCGCTGCATTTCTCCGATATTCCCGTGATCCGAGAATCCATGCAGCAGTCGGCTTCCCTCGGGTTCCTGGATCTCGTGGGCTCTTCTCTGTCCAGCACGACGCTGCGTGACACCCGGAGCGGCACCCTGACGTTTCAATCCTCGCCCAGCTTCGAGCTCACCCATCTCCAGTCGAAGGATTTCATCACCGGAATATCCTCGCCGATTGACCCGAAGATCGTGAAGTACTGGCTCGACCGCGGCCTCGACCGCCGCATCGTCCTGCTGCTCTTCTTTTCGTCGGCCGAGATCGTCGAAACCCGTTCGGAAAATGGCCCGGTCAACACAATCAAGATCATGAATTCCCCGCGCGATGCGATTGACGTGATCCGCGGCAGAAAATACGCCTTCAGCGGGCCCGAGGCGTTGAAATGCGACACGCAAGCGGATTTCGAGCGCTATCTGAAGCTCCTCAATTTGGTACGGACGTTTTTTGCCAACACCTTCCGGGAACGGCGGCTCCTCGCGAAGGGCATGAACCTGGATCCCGAAAAGGACAGCAAGAACCTGCAGAATTTCGCGGCGCTCGACCAGACGAAGGTCCAGCTGGTTTACGACAAGGGCCTTTCCGCCTACAGCCTGTACGCACTCTCGAGCGAGCAGAAGGTCGCGTTCTGCTTCTACGACGACCGGGCCTCCCCCGGCCTTCCGCTCTCGCAGTACGGGATCATGCAGGCGGGCGGCGAGCGGATGAGCGACAGGCGGAGCTGCTATCAGTCCGTCGTGGATGCCCCGGTCGAGGACTCGACCAAACCCCGGCTGAGCGAGACGCCGGTATTCTTCCGGGGTTCGGCTGAAGTCAACCAGGAGTCCCGCTTTTGCGAGATCTACAACCGGATCGCCCGCGTGACCCCCCGGGCGACGGATGCTGCCGGATACCCGAGGCAGGAAGTGCGGCTGCACATCCGGTCGGTCGGCGAAATTTTCCAGTTCCTCGGCGACCTGCTCCAGTACCAGGACGAGGTCAGGAACTACCTTGAGAGCGAGCCGCGGCCCAAGCTGACGCTCAATACCCCGGTCACGTTCGGGTACTGCCCCGACGATCCCGGCTCCGGCTGCAACGACGTCTTCTTCCGGCTGGACGGCGACCCGCGCAACGCACGCTTCACGCTGACCTACCGGGACAGAGAATACGCCGTCGCCAACATCAATTCACTAGACGGCGCGCTGCGCCGGGACGGGTCAAGCGGGCCGGGTAACGGGCAGCAGAAGGACCACACGATCGAGATCCTGTCCGTGCTGCATCAACTGGTGAATCTCAACAAGTCCGCGACGGACATCAGGGCGACGCCTTCGGTGCAAGTGCTTCCCTGACAAAGTCGTCAAATTCTGCTGTTCATTAGCCACGGAACCACACGGAAACACACGGAATGGAAGAGCAGGAGAGCATCTTCGAGAGGTCATTCCGACAATTCCATGGGAATCCAGTGCGGCGCCGGTTGCATTGC
>JBGQGU010000344.1:0-4297 GCA_041497655.1 Gammaproteobacteria bacterium | reverse complement strand
ACTCAGACGCTCGCCGAGACCCGGTACCTCAATCTCGTAGCAGAAAGCTGACTCTAGAAGTTCCAACTCCGCATCGGGGTGGAACTCATGCTTCATCGCTTCAAGCGGGAGCGCAGGTTCCTGAAAACCTGCTCGCCGGAAACAGGCTGCACTTTGCCTTCGATGATTTCACGGTGACGGCGTTGCGCTTCTTCCACCCAGGCGCGCTCGATATCAAAATCCGCTGGTCCGTCCAGGTCGGCGATAAGAGTGCGGATCAACTCGCCCTTTTCGTCAGCACTGAGTGCTTTGATTCTCGCTTCGATCTCCGCAATTTCTCCAGGCATATATGCCTCCATCAATCTGGTCCCACGGATAGTATAGTGCGAGTTACCTTTGACTAAAAGGAGAAATTAACCGCCAAGATGCCAAGACCGCCAAGAAATCAAGAATTGGAACCACAGATGGACACAGATAAACACAGATAGAATGAAAACCTAAGCCGCAAAGGATCCGAAAGACGCAGCGGAAAGACAAAGAGTCGACTCACGACTCACGACTCACGAATCACGAATCACGACCCACTCACGAATCACGGTCCTGTTATGGCTTGCGCTTTAGCAGCGTACCGAGATTTTCAAACGGCCTGTGGGTGGCCTGGTAGCCCTTCTCACCCCCGGCCTCGTCCGCACTGCGTCCGGCGCTGTCGAGGTAGCGCCGGTGCTCCGCTTCGTGGCAATAGGTGCACAGCAGTTCCCAGTTGCTGCCGTCGGGCGGGTTGTTGTCGTGATTGCCGTCCCGATGGTGGACCTCGAGCAATTGCAGGTTCGCATGCGTGAATTGCCGCGCGCACCGGCCGCAGATCCACGGATAGAGCTTGAGCGCCTGCTCCCGGTAACCCTTCGCGCGCTCCGCCTGCCCTCGCCGGGCGTCCGCGACGATGCGGTCCAGCCGGCCGGCATCGGGTGGTGATTTCCTGGTAGCCACGATCCTCTGGGCCTCAAAAGAGCCGTGATTCCTGAGTCGTGATTCGACCCTTGGTCTTTCCTCAATTCTATGGGGTCTGGCGCAATTCTTCTGTCCCTATTATTCTGCGCCAGTCGGCCGGGTGAGTCTTCGCTGCGTAACGGCGGAATAATAATGAACTCGCGGCTGTGCCTTGCCAAGCGATGTGCTTTGATCTAGGCTCTTTGCGTTTTTTGCCATTGTCCGCCTTTTGTCCCGAAGGAGAAACTTAAATGAAGCATTGTCTCAGGCATGTAATGATCGCGGCAGGCTTGGTAGTGGGGACGAGCCTTTCGACCGCGGCATCGGCCCAGACGATCGTGGATGAGTGGGCCACGGTGAAGGTCCCGCCACCGCCCGAGCTGAAGCCCGTGACGATCGACAACGTGAAGGAGACCGCCTTCCTCGTGCTGGACATCCAAAGGCAGAACTGTAACAACCAGCGGCGCCCGCGGTGCGTGGTTTCGGTCCCGAAGATCCAGAAGTTCCTCGAAGTGGCCCGGGCGAAAGGGATGCCTGTCATCTATAGCCGGTCTTCGCAAGCGACCGTGGACGACATCCTCCCGGAGGTCGCCCCCCGACCCGACGAGCCGCTGGTCGCGGCCCCTGCGGATAAATTTGTGGGGTCCGATCTCGAGAAGATCCTCAAAGAAAAAGGTATCAAGACGGTGATCGTGGTGGGCGCTGCCGCCCACGGCGCCGTTCTGTACACCGCCACCGGAGCGGCCTACCGTCGCTTCAAAGTGATCGTGCCGGTGGACGGGATGTCCTCGGAGAACACGTACTTCGAGCAGTACGTCGCCTACCAGCTTGCAAATGTGCCCGGTTCTGCGGTGACACTGACGACATTCGATATGGTCAAGTTCTAACTGGGTAAAAGGGGCCAGGCGCGATTTTTCAATTCAACCGAGAGGAGGTCTTCATGTACCGCGCGATGCAATGGACGTTGTTGGTTATGACCGGTTTGTCGGCGTTGTTCGGCTGCGCCACCGGAGAGTCGCAGGAGGCGGGCGCCGGAAGAGACATGACGTTTTTCGTTACTAGCGTCGGGCTCGGAAAGGGAGGCGACCTGGGCGGCCTCGAGGGTGCGGACCAACACTGCCAGTCGCTCGCCAAGGCGGCGGGCGCCGGGAACCGCACCTGGCACGCCTACCTGAGCACGCAGGGCTCGGCATTGAACGACCCCAAAGTCGTGCATGCACGCGACCGGATTGGCACCGGCCCCTGGTACAACGCCAAGGGCGTCATGGTCGCCAAGAGCGTCGCGGACTTGCACTCGGCGAGCAACAACGTGAACAAGACGACGACGCTGGATGAAAAGGGCCAGATGGTCAACGGCCGCACCGAAAAGCCGGTCAAGCATGACATGCTCACCGGCTCGCGGCCCGATGGAACGGCCTTTGGAGGAGGGTTCTTTCCGGACATGACGTGCGGCAATTGGACGAAGAGCGGCGCCGAAGGCTCGGCGATGACGGGCCACCACGATAGCTCTGGTTCGATCGACCACCCGTGGGCAGTCTCCTGGAACTCGTCGCATCCGACGCTCGGGTGCACCCAACCCGGGATTATTAAAACGGGCGGCGACGGCCTGTTCTACTGCTTTGCGGTGAAATAGGGTCAAGAATGGGACGCACACAATTAAACGTGTGCGTGTCCATTAACACGAACGGCGGGGCCGGATCGGCTCCGCCATTTTTTTATTTTCGTGTCCCTTTGCGGCTTTGCGCCTTTGCGTCGAGGGGTTCAGCTAATCCGAGATGACACGCACGTCCGTCGTCACCGAGTTCGCGATGAAGCACTCCTTGTGCGCGTCGTAGGGCGGAAGAGGGGCCCCAATGATTCTTTGGGGATCTGACCCCGGAGACGCGCATGGGATCGGCAATTGGACCGACGCGCTATTGATCGGCTCCACGGTCGCATCCCGCAAGCGGGTCCCTGCTCCACGCTCCGCCGATCCCTTGTCGTGCAGCCACGTCACTTCATCACTTTCACATCTGTGGTAACAGAATTCGCAATAAAACACTCCTTGTGCGCTTTCTCGTGCAAGGCTTCAAGATCCGCGGCGGTCGGCTGCTTCGCGCCGCCGAACGCAATCTTCGGATGCAGCTCCACGCGCGTGATCGCCATCTTGCCCTGAGCGTTTTTTTCGAGATGACCCACCGCGGCGTCGTCGTAGCTCTCGACGACGAAGCCCTTGTTCGCGGCGAGCGCCAAAAAAGTCAGCATATGGCAGCTCGACAGCGCAGCGACCAGGGCGGATTCGGGATCGACGCGGTTCGGGTTTCCCAGGTACGTGGGCGTCGCGGAGGCCGGGATCTCGTTCCCGTTCGCGATCCAGACGTGGTCGCGGCTATAGGTCTTGTATGTGAAGTCCTTCCCGCCGCGGGACCAGCGGATGGTGGCGTTATGTGTTGACATCTTAGGGATGAGGGGTGAGGGATGAGGGATGAAAAGAGAGTGTCGAGGATTGAGTGTCGAGTGACTAAAACGTCAAAAGCTGTTTGCCCCTCGACACCCGACACCCGACACCCGACACTCGTCACTCAAAAGCCGACGGCCTGGCCATCCGTCCGCCTTTCCGAAGCGGCGAGGTAGCCATCGTCCATTTTATAGATCAATTGCGCGCGGCCGAAGTCGGTGCTCCAGCGGTCGGCCTGGACCATGTTGTGGCCGTGGGACTTCAGGTCATTGATGACTGCTGCGGGCACGCCCTGCTCGATGTTGACATCGAGGGTGTCGCCCACGCGCCAGCGCGGCGCGTCGGCAGCAGCCTGGGGGTTCTGCCGGTAGTCGGCGAACCGGATCATCACCTGCGCATGACCCTGCGCCTGCATCGAGCCGCCCATCACGCCGAAGCTCATCACCGGCTTGCCGTTTTGCGTGACGAAGGCGGGGATGATGGTGTGGAACGGGCGCTTGCGCGGGGCGACGACATTGACGTGTCCCGGCCGCAGGACGAAGCCGTAGCCGCGGTTCTGCAGGCTGATGCCGTCCACCACGATGCCGGATCCAAAGCCCTGGTAGTTGGACTGTATGTAAGACACCATCATGCCGGAGGCGTCCGCGGCCGTGAGATAGACGGTGCCGCCCCGGCCGGGCACGCCGTGATGCGGAGTCTTCGCCTTCTTCGCGTCGATCAGGCGCGCGCGGCTTCTCAGGTATTCCTTGTCGAGCAGCCCGGAATTCTTCACGCGCATGGTGGCGGCGTCGGAAACGTACTCATAGGCGTCGGCGAACGCGAGCTTCATCGCTTCGATCTGCAAGTGCAGGCTGTCGGCGGAATCCACCGGGATCGCGCTCAAGTCGAAGCCTT
>JBGQGU010000343.1:0-4298 GCA_041497655.1 Gammaproteobacteria bacterium | reverse complement strand
ATTATCGGTGACCGTGAGCCGCACCATGCCGCCCGCTTGGTCGCTCGCGACGGTGACGCGCGGCCCGGGCGTGTCCGCCAGCGCGTCCTGCGAGTTCTGGAGGAGATTGTGTATGACTTGCCGCAATTGCGCCGCATCTCCCACCACCGGCGGCAATCCCGCCGTAAGCTCGAGCCGCACTGCCGCCCCGAGCGATGACTCGTAGAGCGTGAGCACCTCGCGCGTAAGCGAGTTGAGATCGAGCTCGTGCATGGACGGCTCGGGCGTGCGCGCATACTGGCTGAAGGCTTCCACCATGTTCTTAAGCGCCGAGACCTGGTTGACGATGGTCTGCGTCGAGCGCTCCAGCACTTCTGCATCGGCCTCCGCAAGCTTGCCCTCGAGCTTCGCCTTCAGGCGCTCGGCTGAAAGCTGGATGGGCGTTAACGGGTTGCGGATCTCGTGCGCCAGGCGCCGTGCCACTTCGGCCCACGCCGCCGCGCGCTGGGCCTCGGCGAGATGCGTGATGTCGTCGAACACGACGACGCTACCGCCTTCCGAGCCGGCAGGCAGGCGCGTGCCGCGTAGCAGCAGTAGCTGGGTCCTGCCTTGCTGGGGACGCTCGACCTGCTGTTCCCATTCGCCATGCCCGCCGCGTGCGAACTCGGTTGCGATCTGCTGTCCCAGCTCCGCGACCCCGGGCGCAGCCGCCGGCCAGCGCGCCGCCGCGGTGCCGACGAGCGGCGTGAGGTCGATCCCGAGTATGGCGCCGGCGCTGTGGTTCGCGGCGCGCAGATGCAACTCCTCGTCGAACGCCAGCACGCCGGCGGAAAGGTTGGCGAGCAGGCTCTCGAGATACGCCTTGGCCTGGCCGAGTGCCGCCTGGTGGCGCTCGGCCTGCGCGCGGGCCTCGGCAAGCTGCAAGGTCATGCTATTGAACGATTGGGTGAGAGTCCCGATCTCGTCGCGCGAGGCGACCGCGGCGCGCTGGCTGAAGTCCCCGCTCGCCACCGCGCGCGTGCCTTCGACCAGCGCGGCGATCGGCGCCGACAGGCGGTCGGAGAGCACGAAAGCGAGCGCAGCTGCAGAAAGCAGGGCGAGTAGCAGCGTCAGCGTGAGTGTCACCCCGTACAGCCGCTTGAGGCCCCTGCGCGACAGGGTGAGTTCCTGGTATTCACGGTATCCCGACTGCACCGCTTCGGCGTCCTGTCCGAGCTGCTTCGGCACCGGTTGCAGCAATTGCAGCAGGCGCTGCTCGTCGGCGGGGCCGGGCAGAACCGCCAGCGCGCGCAGGTAAAGACCCTTTTCGGGTATCGCCTCGACCGTGCTATAGCCCTTCCCCGCGCGGAACTGCTGCTGCGCGGCCGCCCCTGGGAGCTCCGGCATCAATCCCGTGCCCCCCTGCCCGGAGTAGGCGAGCACGTCGCCGCGCTCGTTGAGGAGCGTCGCTTCCTGCACGCCAGCCTGCTCGCGCAGGACGTTTAACGCCGTCAGTTGTCCGGCGGCTGCGCTCCGCGACAGCGCGAGCGCCATGGCATCGGCATTCACCTCCAGGTCCCTGCGCGCGTTGTCGAGCATGCCGCGGCCGAGATTGAGCCCGCCTTCGAGCGCCTTGTCGAGGCGCACCTCGAACCAGGACTCGATCGAGCGCGCGAGGAACTGCACCGACATGCCGTAGATCAGCGCGCCCGGCAGCACCGCCATCAGCGCGAACAGCAGCACCAAGCGCAGCGTCAATTTGGAGCCGAACACCCCCGCCTTGAGCCTGCGCCTGAGCGTGACGAGCTGGAAGACAACGAGCGCGGTCAGCATGAGCGCCACCGCGCCGTTCAGCGCGAGCAGCAGCGGGTAGCGCTCCGCAAACGACGCGGGATTGGCGCTCGAGGTCACCAGCAGGAACAACACGACCGCGACCAGTCCCACGCACAGGATGAGGAGATAGCGCACCCACGCGCTCGACAGCGCCGGCCTGACGGGCGGAAGGGTAGCGCTCATGGCGACACCGTCCAGCGGTGCCAGTCGGAGGAAATGCTCCACTCACGCGAGCCCACCGCACTCACCTGGAAGGGCCGCGGCAGCTGCGAGGAGTCCAGCCGCAATCGCAAGGCGGCGGTGTAGCTGTTGCCCTTGCTGAGCGCGCCCGTCTCGGCGATATCGCGCACGCGCACCCGGCTCATGAAATTGAGCGCTTCCGGCAGCGAGGCGAAATTCTGGTAGAGGGTTCGGACACCGACACGGTACTGGCGTGTCAATGCGTTATACGACAGGCGGTACTGTTGCCGGGTATTGGCGAGCTTTTCATTCAACCAGTACCAGCGCGGACGGGTCAGCTCGAATTCGAGCGCGAAATAAAGCGGCACGCCCTTGTTGAGCGCCTCTTCCAGGGTGTGCGTCAGCGTAACGTCGAACTCGGCCTCCAGGACATAACTGTCCTCGGCGGAGATCAGCGCTGCTTTCCTGACCTCGATGCCGTCGGCACGGGCCGGAGCCGCGAACGCTACCCCTATCCACAGCATGATCAGCGCCGCGACGGTGCTAAGACTTCTGCAGCAGCGCGTAGAAGAAGCCGTCATGCCGTCCGTCCGGAAGCAGTTGGCCCGCTGGCGGGTGTGTATCGTCGTCGACCGCGGGAAGGGCGAGGCGCGTCGCGTCCCGATGGCGCTCCAGAAACCGCGCAACCTGCTCGTGGTTCTCCTCGTGGAACACGGAACACGTTGCGTACAGCAATTTACCACCACTGGCGAGCGTCTGCCACAGCGCATCCAGCATGTGGTTCTGCAGGCGCGTGAACTGTTCGATGTCGGATTCGCGCCGCAGCCACTTGATGTCGGGATGCCGCCGCACGACGCCCGAGGCGCTGCACGGCGCATCGAGCAGGATGCGATCGAAGGGCACTCCATCCCACCAGGACGCCGGCTCGCGCGCGTCACCGCAGACGACGCGCGCCACGAGCCCCAGCCGCGCCAGGTTCGCGCGCACCCGCTCCAGCCGCGCGGCGTCGTTGTCGAGTGCGGTGAGATTCAAATCAGCGAGCTCCAGTGCGTGGCCGGTCTTGCCGCCGGGGGCCGCGCACGCGTCGAGCACGCGCATGCCCTCGGAAAGGTCAAGCAGCGGCGCGGCGAGCTGCGCCGCGGCGTCCTGCACCGACACCAGCCCCTCCGCCAGCCCGGGGATGCGCCCGGCGGGAAGTGCCTTCTCCAACAGCACCGCAGCCGCGCCGTGCGCCTCGCCCCTGATGCCGTGCCGCCCGAGCAGCTCCAGGTAATCGGCGCCGCTCGCGCGGCGGCGGTTCACGCGCAGCGCGAGCGGCGGGCGCGAATTGCCTGCTTCGAGTGCCGCCGCGTAGTGCACCGGGTACTGGACGCGCAGCTTGTCTATCCACCACTGCGGGTGGCAATAACGGGCGGTCTCCGTGCGCAGCACGCGCGCGCCGAGAGCCGCGCGCCTGCGGAGAAAATTGCGCAGCACCGCATTGGCGAGCCCCTTGGCTGAAGTGAGACCGAGGGCATGGCACGCGCTCACTGCGTGGTCCACGACCGCGTGCGGCGCGGCGCGGGAGTGCGCGAGCTGGTAGAGCGCAACCAATAGCAGCGCACGCAGCCGCGCGTCCTTCAGCGGCTTTTCCAACAATGCCTCGAGCAGAGCCTCGAGCCGCGCGAGAAAACGCAGCGCGCCGTAGGCAAGATCCTGCACCCCCGCGCGGCTGCGCTCGTCGAGCTGCGAGTGCCGTCGCCACACTGCCGCGAGCTCGGAGTCGAGGCTGCGCCCGGCGAGCACGCCACCGAGCACGGCGGCCGCGAGCCGCTGGACCTCAACCATCGCGCGAGCCGAAGCGCGCGGCGCGCGCCAATCTGAAGCCAGAGAGGAAAGTGCCCGCCGCAAGTCTTTTTCCGCCCGCACGTTGCAGCTCAGTGATGCGCAACCCATCGCTGCCACACGCCACCACGATGCCGGCGGGCTCCGCCGCGCAGACCGTGCCCGGTGCCGCGCTGAGCCCGCGTTCGATGCGCGCGCGCCAAACCTTGAGCGCCACACCTTCGTGCCGGGTCTGTGCGCCCGGAACGGGATCGAACGCGCGTACCTGGCGTTCGATCTCCACCGCCGTCTTTCGCCAGTCGATCTCCGCTTCGCCCCTGCTGATGCGCGCGGCATAGGTCGCAACGTTCCCATCCTGCGGTCTAGGGGCGGGCGGCGTTTCGAGCGCGCGCACGAGCAAACGCGCCCCCAGCATGGCCAGCTTGTCGTGCAGAGTGCCCGCAGTGTCGTCGGGCGAGATTGCGATCGCCTCCTGCAGCAGGATGGGCCCGGTATCGAGGCCT
>JBGQGU010000342.1:0-4307 GCA_041497655.1 Gammaproteobacteria bacterium | reverse complement strand
CGGTGATTTCTACGACATCAAGAGCGACGTCGAGGCGTTGCTCGCACCCCACGCAGGGGAATTCCACCCGGCGGAGCACCCGGCCCTGCATCCAGGCAGGTCGGCGCAAATCATTATCGGGGGTATGACGGCGGGCTGGATCGGGGAATTGCACCCCCGCTGGCAACGGAAGTATGATTTGCCGCTCGTTCCGGTCCTGTTCGAGCTCGACTATGAAGCGATCAGCGAACAGGGCCTGCCGGCATTCCAAGAGACATCGAAATTCCCGCCGGTGCGGCGCGACATCGCCGCCGAAATCGATGAGGGAATCAGCTACGAGGCAATACTGGAGGGCCTGCGCCGGGAGCAGCCCGCGACCGTGGCCGAAATCGGGCTGTTTGACATCTACCGCGGTACGGGTGTAGAAAAAGGAAAAAAGAGTCTTGCTTTCAGGGTGTTATTACAGGATACTCGCAAGACTCTGACCGACGCGGAAGTCGAATCCGCCATCTCGCAGCTACGCCGGATACTGCAGCAACAATTCAACGCGAAACTCCGTTGAAAGGGGACAACATGACGTTAACCAAGGCCGAACTGGCGGACCTTTTGTTCGAGAAGGTCGGGTTCAACAAGCGCGAAGCGAAGGACATGGTGGAGTCCTTCTTCGAGGAGGTGAGGATGGCGCTCGAGAACGGGAAGGGCGTGAAGCTCTCCGGCTTCGGCAATTTCCAGCTGCGCGACAAGCCGCAGCGTCCCGGCAGGAACCCCAAGACGGGGGAAGAAATCCCGATCACCGCGCGCCGCGTCGTGACGTTCCACGCATCGCAGAAGCTGAAGGCGATGGTGGAACAGAACTACCATGGAAGCAAGTCATAGCCCCAGGGCGCAGCTGCCGCCGATCCCGGCGAAGCGTTACTTCACCATCGGTGAGGTGAGCGAGCTGTGCGGCGTGAAGCCGCATGTGCTGCGCTACTGGGAGCAGGAATTTACGCAGTTGAAGCCGGTGAAGCGGCGCGGCAACCGGCGCTACTACCAGCACCACGAGGTGCTGCTCATCCGCCGCATCCGCGAGCTCCTCTACGACCAGGGCTTTACCATCAGCGGCGCGCGCAACCGGCTCGACGAGCTGGTCTCGGAACCGGCGCGGGCCGTACGCGGGGCGCGCGCCAACTTTGCCCTGCTGCGCAAGGAAATCAAGAACGTGCTCGATTTGCTTCGAGCTTAGGATTTTGCGGGACTTCGTCGCGCAAAATCCTTGCCTGAAATTCTTTTCAATATAGTGCTGGATAAAGCCGCGGATCGTCTAGGTCCGCAGCGGCGAGATACGATCCCGATACTGCGGGCGGCACCCGGTCCCTGTTATATAATCCGCGGCTTCGGGGCGTAGCGCAGACTGGTAGCGTACCGGCATGGGGTGCCGGTGGTCGTGAGTTCAAATCTCACCGCCCCGACCAATTCTCGTTCCTCGTTTCTCGCTGCTCGTTCCTCGTAAAGCCAATTTTAGTCAAAGGGGTTGAACCCCGGACTCAGCCGGGTCACGAGTAACGAGTAACGAGCAACGAGTCACGCCTTTTCAGTTCTTCAGGCGGACCTGCTTGCCCAGGTGCGCGCAGTCCGCGTCGGTCTTGAGACCGGCGGCGCGGATGCCGTGCGCCGCGAGTTCTTCGTCGCGCTCCTGGGTGTCGCCCGTGACGCCGACCGCGCCGATGACTTCGCCGCGCGCGTCGCGGATCAGCATGCCGCCGCCCTCCGGGAAGATTTTTCCGCCCGAGGCACTGATGAGGTAGTTCATGAACAGCGGCCGCTCCTCGGTCCGGATGCGCACCAGGCTGGAGGAGCGCCCGAGGGCGAGGGCGGCGAATGCCTTGCCCATCGCCATCTCGAACCGCATCAACGCCGAGCTGTCCTCTTTCTTGAACGCCTTGACGTGGGCACCCGGATCAGTGACCACGGCGCTCAGGGGCCGGCAATCGAGCTCGCGCCCGCGGGCAAGGATCGCGTCGATGATGCGTTCGGCCTGTTTCAGCGTGATCTCGGACATTGAATTTTCCGGGCAGGTGCGTTGGCGTGGTCCCGAATGATAAGTCGCGGCCCGGAAAATTCAAATAGGCGCTGCCATATCCATTAGAATTACTGTCAAAGCCGGACCGGTGGGCCGGTTTGACCGTGCGCCGGAGCGCGGAGCAGGTGCCCGGCTTCGACGGGTGCGACCAAGGAGGGCGCGTCGGAGCGTTGAGCAGGGGCCCCGCTTAAGGGGATGCGACCGCGGAGACGCGCATTGCAGCCGACTGCACAGATCTGGATTCTTGCCACAAACCGTTTGGAGGCTGCGCACGTGCGGCCGATGCGATTCGACTCATTTTTTGCGATACACGTAATGAGGCCGCGCGTTCGAGCCGGACTAGTCACCGCTCAACGCTCGCCAGTTCGAGAAAACGAGGAGGAAGCACCATGATCAAGGATTGCCTGCCACGCCCGATCGTCGTAGCGTTGTTCTCATTTGCGGTGCTGGCGTGCGTCAAGCAGCCGACCGCATGGTCGGCGGAGCAATATCCGGCCAAGCCTATCCGCCTGATCGTGGGCTTTGCCCCCGGGGGCGCCAATGACCTCGTCGCGCGCGCGATTGCCGTGCGGCTCGGCCCCCGGCTCGGGCAGCAGGTCGTCGTCGAGAACCGCGCCGGGGCGGGAGGCAACATCGGCACCGAACTGGTCGCGCGCGCGGCGCCGGATGGCTACACGTTGTTGCTGGCATCGGTGGCTTCCTTCGCGATGAGCCCCGCGTTGCTCGGCAAGGTGCCGTTCGACCCGATCAACGATTTCGCGCCGGTGGCCCAGACGGCGCTGGTGACGAGCCTGCTCTCGGCGCATCCCTCGCTGCCGGCAGGATCGTTGAAGCAGTTCGTCGCGCTGGCGAAGCGGGCGCCCGGCAAGGTCAACTATGCCACGCCCGGAGTGGGCAGCGTCGCCCACCTCACGGCCGAGCTGTTCTGGCATACGGCGGGCATCAAGTTGAATCACATCCCGTACAAGGGCGGCGGGCCCGCGGTGGTGGACGTTACGGCCGGCCACGTCGAGAGCATTTTTTCCCTGATCTCGACGCAAACCCCGCACGTCAGGGCGGGCAAGCTGCATGCCCTTGCCGTGGGCAGCGTGAAACGATCGGCCGCGCTGCCGCAGGTCCCGACCATAGCCGAATCCGGTTACCCCGGATTCGAGGCGAGCGGCTGGCTCGGGCTCGCGTTCCCGGCGAAAACGCCGCGGGCGATCGTGGACCGCGTGTACAAGGAAACGGCGGCGGTGCTCAATATGCGCGAGGTGCAGACGCAATTCGAGGACCTCGGGCTGGATGCGGAGGCGCTCGATCCCGGCGCCTTTCACGCCCGGATCAAGGCCGATTACGCGAGATGGGGCAAACTGGTGCGGGAGGCGGGGATCACGGGAGGAGAATGACGAGGGAGGCGTTCCATGCGATTGTGGTTTAATCCGGCGTCCCCTTTCGCGCGCAAGGTGCGCGTTGTCGCACGCGAGACGGGGCTCGCCGGGCGCATCGAGGAAATCAACACCGTCGTCAGCCCGGTCAAGCCCAATGCCGAGTTCGCGCGCGAGAACCCGCTCGTCAAGATACCGGCGCTGGCGACCCCGGACCTGGGGACGCTCTACGATTCGGCGGTGATCTGCGAGTACCTCGACAGCCTGCACCGCGGAACGTCTCTGTTTCCGGGCGCGGGGCCGGAACGGTGGCGTGCGCTGCGACTGCAGGCACTGGGTGATGGCATCCTCGAAGCGTCGGTCCTCATGCGTTACGAGAGCGCCATCAGACCCGAGCCGCTGCAATGGAGCGACTGGACGACCGGACAGCTCGCGAAGGTGAGAGGCGGGCTGGGCGCGCTGGAGCAGGAATGCCCCGGCTGGGGCGAGCGCTTTGCCATCGGTCAAATCACCGCGGCGTGCGTGCTGGGATACCTCGATTTCCGGTTTCCGCAGGAGGCCTGGCGCGGATTGCGCCCCGCGCTAGCGCGATGGTACGAGAAGATCGCGCAGCGCCCCTCCATGAAAGCAACCGTTCCGGCGTAAGCTGGCAACGCGTCACTGCTCACGAGCAGGCGTCACCAATCACGAATCACCAATCACGCTTTATCAACATGGTCCGCATCGCCTGTCTCCAGACCAATTCCGGGAACGACTTTGCCGCCAACCTCGCGACGCTTGTCGCGATGGCACGCGAGGCGGCCGCGGGCGGCGCCCGATTCATCTTCTCGCCCGAGTACGTCCTGATGATGGACGGCAGCGGGCGCACCATGCGCGAGAACGCGCTGGATGCGAGCGGG
>JBGQGU010000341.1:0-4331 GCA_041497655.1 Gammaproteobacteria bacterium | reverse complement strand
GAAATTGCTGCGTTGAAGATGCGCGCGCCGTCGAGGTGCACCGCGACGCCCTTTTCGCGGGCCAGCCCATGCACCGCCTGCATGTGCGTGAGCGGCAGCACAGCGCCCCCGGAGCGGTTGTGGGTATTCTCCATCCAGACGAGGGCGGTTCCCATGTGATGGCGCGTATAGGGCCGGATCGTCTCGCGCAGCGCGTCCACGTCCATCGCCCCGCGCCGGCCGGGAATGCCGCGGTAGAACAGGCCCGCGACGCCCGCGATCCCGCCCAGTTCGGCGTTGAGCGTATGCGAACCGTCTTCCAGAAGCACCTCGCCCCCGCGCTGGGCGTGGGTCAGCATGGCCACCAGGTTCGCCATGGTGCCGCTCGGCAGGAAGGCGCCGGCTTCCTTGCCCGTGCGCCCCGCGGCGAGCGCCTCGAGCTTCCTGACCGTTTCGTCGCCGTCGCGCGAGTCATCGCCGAAGGTGGCCTCGCGCATGGATTCGAGCATCGCCTCGGTGGGGCGGGTGACGGTGTCGCTTCTGAGGTCGATCATGGTTAAAGCCGGACGCTTCGCGCCGGTTTGGCGTGCGCCGGAGCGCGGAGCAGGGGCCCCAGTTTCACTGGGGATGCGACCGTGCAGGCGCGCATGCGGCCGACGTGATTTCTATTGATACTTGCCATACGCGATCCAGAGGCCGCTCGCGTTGGAACGGACGACTAGGATATCAAAGCCACGGGTCACGCGCTTCGGTCTGCCGTTCAACGCGTGGGGACTGCTCGACACGACAGCCGCCCGTTGATCTCGTTCATCAAAATCATACGTTTGCGACCTTGCACCGTTGCGTCGAGGGGGTCGGTATCTAGCGCGCGGCGAGCAGGAAATCCGCAACTTCGCGAAAACCCGCGCCGCCGGCCGCGGTAGTGACATAGCGGGGCTCGTGCGCGAGACGGCCCGCAAACTCGCGGATGTTGGCGACACCGACGGAGTACGGGAAAAACGCGAACATCGGCGCGTCGTTGGGCGAGTCGCCGACGAACACATAGGACTCGCGATCAGCGTCGAGGTCGGCGCGGAATTCCTCGCGCGCGAGCCGCTTCGTCGCGGCGAGCTTGTCATAGGCGCCGAACCAGCCGTTGACATGGATCGAGCTGACCTTCGCGGTGAGACCGCGCGCCTGCATCAGTGCGACGATGTGGTCCACCGCTTCCCGCGGCAGGCGCGCCACGTCCTCGCAGTAATCGATCGCGAGGTCGGTTTCCCGGTAGAGCTGGTCCGCGGCAATGGCGCAGCCCGGCACCGCCCGCACGATATCCGCGGCGATTGTGCGAAGCCGCTCGCGGTTCGCCGCGCGCTGTGCGGCGTCGTCCACGAACGCCCGTTTCATTACGCGCCGGCTCCGGTCGTAGCGGAAGAAAAACGCCCCGTTCTCGCCGACCACGGCGGCGACCGGCCACATGCGCGCGATGTGGTCGCACCAGCCGGCGGGGCGCCCGGTGATGGGGACCACCTGAAGGCCGGCCTGTTCCAGGCGCTCCATCGCGGCATAAGCGCCCGCGGTCAATCTCCCGCCGGTGGTGAGCGTGTCGTCGATGTCGCAAAGAACGCCGCGAACCGCGCGGCGTTCTCTAATGGGAAACTCACTCAGCGGAAGCACGAGAATATCCCGACCTTCAGTTTATGAACGGCAAGCAAGCGCGCAGCCGTTCATCGGCACACTTCCTCGCCCACGGGCGGCTCGGGCCGGGCGCGAAAACCGAAGCGCTGCGCCACCGTCTCCGACCGGACGGGCCCGACCCTGACGCCGGCGCCGCGGAACCTGAGCCACAGCGGCGCCTCGCGTCCCTGCTGCACCCGGACCATCAGCTCGTCGAACGCGCCCTCGGCGAGCGGCGCGCCGGCGGCGTCGGCAAAATGCGGCAGCAGCCGGTCGAGGTCCCGGTCGTGGACCGCGCCGATGCCGTGTTCAGTCTCGAGCAGCGCCGCGCCGTTCTCGTCGATCCACGCGCCCGCCACGGTGGAGACCGGCTTGCCGTTGTGCGCTTCGAGCGCGAGGGGCGAGCCTTCGGGACTCACGACGCGGTAGACGAAGGGGGCGTAATCGAGCGCGACGAAGACGCGCTGCGGGCCGTTCTGGAAAAACCAGCAACCGCGCTCGTCGCGCGCGTAGTTGCGGCTGATGAACTCGGTGACAAGAGGATTCGATATCCGTTCGCCCTTGATCAGCCATTGCCCGCGCCGGTCGAGGGAGAGCCAGCCGTAGACCGCCGGCACGTTGGGCCATTTGGCCATTCCGCGGAGAACGATGTCATCCATAAGCGGCGAGCGACCAACGGCTGGCGCTGGGCGGAGGAATGGTGAACCGCAAGTTTCGGTCAGGATCCCTGACGCTCGCCGCTCATTGTTCCTCGGCGTTCGCGGTCTTGGCGTGCTGCTCGGCGAGCGTCTTCTGGATGCTGGGCGGCACCGGCTCGTAGCGCGCGAACTCGATGGAGAACGAGCCCTGGCCCGCGGTGACCGATTTCAGCCGCGCCTGGTAGTTGTTCAACTCGGAGAGCGGCACCAGGCCCTTGATCACGAGGGTGCCGGGCGCAGCCGAGTCGGTGCCGGAGAGCTGGCCGCGCTTGGACGAGAGATCGCCGGCGATATCGCCCATGTTCGCCTCCGGCGCGGTGATCTCGATATTGACGATGGGCTCGAGAACGATCGCCCGCGCTTTGCTGATGGCGTCCATGAACGCGCGCTTGCCTGCGGCGATGAATGCGATCTCCTTGGAGTCAACGTCATGGTACTTGCCGTCGTAGACGATGACGCGCACGTCGTGCACCGGGTAGCCCGCGACCGGCCCCGCGTCCAGCACCAGACGCACGCCTTTCTCCACCGCGGGGATGAACTGGTGGGGGATGGCGCCTCCCTTCACCTGGTCCACGAATTCGAACCCCGAGCCGCGCTTCAGGGGCTCGACCTTGAGGAACACCTCGCCGAACTGCCCCGCGCCGCCGGTCTGCTTTTTGTGCCGGTGGTGGCCTTCGGCCCGGGCGGTGATGGTTTCGCGGTAGGGAATGCGCGGCGGCTTGGTCGAGACCTCGACGTGGTACTGGTTCGCCATGCGGTCGAGGACGTAGCGCATATGGAGATCGCCCAGCCCGCTGATGATGGTCTGGTTGACCGTGGCGTTGTGCTCGATCCTGAAGGTGGGGTCCTCGGCGGAAAGCTTGTGCAGCGCGTCCGAGATCTTCTGCTCGTCGCCCCGGCGCTTGGGCTCGATCGCGAGCGAGTGCATCGGCGTGGGGAACTCGAGCGGCACGAGGTGAATCTGGTCCTCGTCGTGCGAGTCGTGCAGCACAGCGTCGAAGTGGATCTCGTCCACCTTGGCGACCGCCCCGATGTCGCCCGGCACGAGCGCGTCGGTTTCGACGAATTCCTTGCCCTGCAGCAGGTAGGCGTGGCCCACCTTGAAGGCCTTGCGGCCCTCGCCGATGAAAAGCTGGGAGTCCTTGGTGATCGTGCCCTGGTGCACGCGGAACACGCCCACCTTGCCGACGAAGGGGTCGATCATCACCTTGAACACGTGCGCGATTACGTGCTTCTTCGGGTCGGGCTCGGCGCGCACCGGCTGCGCCTTGTCGCCCGTGCCCCTGAGGAGCTGCGGCGCGTTGCCTTCCGTGGGGTTGGGCATCAGCTTGACGATGATGTCGAGCAGCTCCGCGACGCCGGCGCCGTTACGCGCCGAAACGAAGCACACCGGAATCAGGTGACCCTCGCGCAAGGCCTTCTCGAACGGCGCATGCAACTCCTCCGGCGCTACCTCGCCCTTCTCGAGGTATTTCGCCATCAGCTCCTCGTCCACCTCGACCACCTGGTCCACCAGCGCGCTGTGCGCTTCCGCGACCGAGGAGAAGTCCGCCGTGCCGGAGGGATTGAAGAAGCAGTCCACCACGCGCTTGCCCCCGTCGGCCGGCAGGTTGATCGGCAGGCACTCCCGGCCGAAGGCTGCCTGGATCCTGGCGAGCAGCCCCGGCAGGTCCACGTTCTCGGCATCGATCTTGTTGACGATGATCATGCGGCACAAATCGCGCTTCTTCGCCCACTGCATCATGCGGCTCGTGATCATCTCGACGCCGTTCTGGGCGTTTACCACGATGGCGGCCGTTTCCACCGCCGGGAGCGCCCCGATGGCGCGGCCGATGAAGTCGGGCAGCCCGGGGGTGTCGATGAGGTGCACGCGCGTCTCGCCGTGCTGCAGGTGCACGGCGGAGGCGTTGAGCGAGTGCAGGTATTGCTTCTCGAGCGGGTCGAAGTCGCAGACCGTGGTGCCCTTTTCCACGCTGCCCATGCTGGTGATGGCCCCGG
>JBGQGU010000340.1:0-4353 GCA_041497655.1 Gammaproteobacteria bacterium | reverse complement strand
GGTGGCGATCACCACGGTCACGCCGACCTGGTTGAAGGACCGGAACAGCTCGCCGATGCCGGCGGCATAGGCGGTGTCGAGATTTCCGGTCGGCTCGTCAGCGAGAAGGATCGCGGGGCGGTGCACGATGGCGCGCGCGATAGCGAGCCGTTGCTGCTCTCCGCCGGAAAGCCTCACCGGGTAGACCTTCTCCTTGGCGAGCAATCCGACCTTGTCGAGCGCCGCGCGCACCCGCCGCGCCGCCTCGCGCCGTTCGAAGCCGGTGACGGCGAGCGGCAGCATTACGTTGTCGAATGCGGTGCGGTCGAAGAGCAGCTTCTGGTCCTGGAAAATAAGGCCCAGTTTGCGGCGCAGGAACGGCACGGCGCGCGGCCGCAGCGCCCCCACGTTCTGGCCGTTGACAATGACGCTGCCGCTCGAGGGCCGCTCGATCGCCGCCATGAGCTTGAGCAGTGTGGTCTTGCCGGCCCCCGAAGGACCGGTTATGAACACCATCTCGCCGGCTTCGATCGCGAGCGTGACGCCCTTGAGCGCCTCCAGCCCGCCGGGGTAGCGCTTGGTGACCTGGCTGAACGAAATCATGCGCTTATCCGGGGACGAAAGGGGTTAGTAAGCACTTACCGGGGCGGGATGGGAAGCCGCTTTTCGACCGAATCCGGTGCGCTCCCGGATCAATTGAACAGGGCCGCAACAAACTCCTCCGCGTCAAACGGCCGCAGGTCATCCAGCGCTTCACCGACCCCGATGAAGCGCACGGGGATGGGCCGCTCACGCGCGATCGCCGCGATCACCCCGCCCTTGGCGGTGCCGTCGAGCTTGGTGAGGATCAGCCCGGTGACCCCGATCGCGGCGTCGAACGCGCGCACCTGCGCAAGGGCGTTCTGGCCGGTGTTGGCGTCGAGCACGAGCAGCACCTCGTGCGGCGCCCCCGGCAGCGCCTTCGCTACCACGCGCTTCACCTTCTTGATTTCCTCCATCAGGTGCAGCTGCGTGGGCAGCCGTCCCGCGGTGTCCGCCAGCACGACATCCGTGCCGCGGGCCACCGCGGCATTGACCGCGTCGAAGATCACGGCCGCCGCATCGCCGGACTTCTGGGCAATCACGGTCACCTGGCTGCGCTCGCCCCACGACGCGAGCTGCTCGCGCGCCGCGGCGCGGAATGTGTCGCCGGCGGCAAGCAGCACGGACTTGCCGCGGCTCTGATAATAATGGGCGAGCTTGCCGATGGAAGTGGTCTTGCCGCTGCCATTGACCCCCGCGAGCATGATCACGAATGGGCGGTGGGCGTCCACGGCGAGCGGCACGGCGATCGGCTCGAGGAGTTCGCGCAGCGCCTCCTGTAATGCCTGTCGCAGCCGGGTGGAATCGGTGTAACCCTCGCGCCGGGCGCGTTGCCGCAACTCGCCGAGCAAATGGGTGCTCGCTGCAACGCCGACATCCGCGCTGATCAGCGCCGTTTCCAGCTCCTCGTAGAATGCGTCGTCGAGAGGGCGCGCCGTCCCCAGCAACCCGGCCAGGCGGTCGCCCAGCTGCTGGCGCGTCTTGGCAAGCCCGTCCCGCAGGCGCGCGAACCAGCGGCCGCTGTCAGTGGAGGAAGCTTTAGAACTTAACACGCGCCGGACAGTCTAGCAGCCTGTTGGACTCAGGTGTCCGACAGGCTGCTGACAGCAAAACCACCCGCGCGTTCCGAATGAAACCCAGGCTAACGTCCCCGATCGGCCTCCGATGGGCACGGGCGCAGGCTGGAAATGAGGTTTTCAGTGTCATTTACTCCCGTTATCCCGCGGGCGGTTTTGCATAAGGAGTTTGTCGGACCCAAGTCCGACGAACTCCTGGGTGGTGAGGTCGGTGATGGCTGGCGAAACCGGATATCCGGCCCCGCGAAATTGGATACAATTCTAGCCTGAAATCCATTGCTGCCGAAACGCATTCTTATGACATCCTGCAAGCATCTGGTTCTCGCGGCTCTCGCGCTGGCGCTGTCCGTGGGCCCGTGTCTTGCGGCAACCGACGCGGCCGAGCACAAGCTCACCAACGGCATGCGCGTGATCGTCAAGCCCGACCGGCGCGCGCCGGTGGTGGTGGTGATGGTGCTGTACCAGGTGGGCAGCGTCGACGAGGTGAACGGCTTGACCGGGGTCGCGCATGTGCTCGAGCACATGATGTTCAAGGGCACCGCCGCCACGCCGGCGGGGGAGTACTCGCGCGCCATCGCCGGCGCGGGCGGGCGCGAGAACGCGTTCACCAGCAACGATTACACCGGTTACTTTGCCGTCCTCCAGAAGTCCCGGCTCGAGCTCGCGTTGCGGCTCGAGGCCGACCGCATGGCGAACCTCACGCTGTCGGGCGAGGAGTTCGCGAAGGAGATCAAGGTGGTGATGGAGGAGCGGCGCTACCGCACCGACGACCGGCCGCGCTCGCTGGTCTACGAGCAGCTGATGGCGACCGCCTTGACCGCCCATCCCTACCGCAACCCGATCATCGGCTGGATGAGCGATATTGAAAACCTGCGGGTCGAAGACACGCGTGATTTCTACCGGCGCTGGTACACCCCCAATAACGCGACGCTGGTGGTGGTGGGCGATGTGGAGCCGGATGGGGTGCTGGCGCTCGCCGGAAAGTATTTCGGGGCGATCCCGTCGCGCGGGCTGCCCGAGCGCAAGCCGCAGGACGAGCCGTCCCAGCTGGGCGCCAAGCGCGTGACCGTGAAGGCGCCGGCGGAACTGCCGTACGTGCTGATGGCGTTCCGCGCGCCGGCGCTGCGCGATCCCGAGCGCGACTGGGAACCGTACGCGCTGGATATGCTGGCGGCGGTGCTCGACGGCAACGAGGCGGCGCGGCTCAACCGCACTCTGGTGCGCGAGGAGCGGATCGCGAGCTCGGCGGACGCGAGTTACGACGGGATTGCGCGGGGGCCGGGCTTCTTCTACCTCAGCGCGGCACCGACGCCGGGCAAGAGCGCGGCCGAGGTGGAGCAGGGCCTGCGGCGCGAGATGGCCAAGATCATCGACCAGGGCGTAACCGCCGAGGAGCTTGACCGGATCAAGGCCCAGGCGGTCGCGGAACATGTCTACCAGCGCGACTCGATGTTCTTTCAGGCGCGCCAGATTGCCTCGCTGGAAGCCGCAGGCATCTCGTACCGGACGTTGGACCTGCAGCTTAAGAAGCTGCGCGAGGTCACGCCGGAGCAGGTCCGCGAGGTTGCCCGCAAGTACTTCCGGGATGATTTCCTGACGGTTGCCACGCTCGATCCGCAGCCGCTCGAGGGCAAGCGGCCGGCGGCGCCTCCGGCGGGGTTGCGCCATGTGCAGTAGACACGTTCGCAAGAGCCGATTGAAACCGCAAAATAGCGCAGATCATCAAACCCAAGACGGCGGTCAACAGGAATTTCTATCTGTGTTTATTGGCGTGGACCTGCGGAAGAGTTTCGGCCTATGGCTTGCGGCGGCGATGCTGGTGGCGGCGGCCCCGGCGTGGGCGATACTGCCTATTCAGCACTGGCAGGCCGCGAGCGGGGCGCGCGTCTACTTCGTCGAGAACCACGACCTGCCGATGCTGGACGTCAGCGTGGAGTTCCCGGCGGGGGCGGGCTACGACCATCCGGCCAAGTCGGGGGTCGCCAGCATGACGGAGCGCCTGCTGAAGAGCGGGGCGGAAGGCATGAGCGAGGAAGACGTCGCGCGCCGGCTAGCCGATATCGGCGCGCAGCTCGCGGGACGCTTCGACGCCGACCGCGCCGGGCTCGCCGTGCGCACGCTGTCGAGCGACGCGGAGCGGCGCCGGGCCATCGACATCCTGGCGCGGTCCTTGCGCGCTCCGTCATTTCCGGGCGAAGTGCTGGAGCGCGAAAAGGTGCGCCTGGTCGGATCCCTCAAGGAAGCCGACACCAAACCCGACACCATCGTCTCCCGCACGTTCTACCGCCTGGCCTATCGTGACCACCCCTACGCATTGCGCTCCAGCGGGGAGGTGAAGTCGGTCGAGAGCATCACGCGCGAGGACCTGCTCGGCTTTCACCGGCGCCACTTCGCCGGGCGCTACGCGGTGGTGGCGCTGATCGGCGATGTCACACGCGCCGAGGCCGAAGCGATCGCCGAAGAAGTGACGCGCGGGCTGCCGGAAGCCGGAGGGCAGGAGCCCGCGCTGCCGCCGGTTGCCCGCCTCGTGCAGGGGGCGTCCCGCATGGTGCCGCACCCCGCCACCCAAGCGCACATCCTGATCGGGGCGCCAGGAGTCGCGCGCGCGGACCCGGATTACATCGCGCTCTACGTCGGTAATTTCGTGCTCGGCGGCGGCGGATTCGTCTCGCGCATCACGGAGGAGGTCCGGCAGAAGCGCGGGCTCGCCTACTCG
>JBGQGU010000339.1:0-4355 GCA_041497655.1 Gammaproteobacteria bacterium | reverse complement strand
TGCAGAACGCTGAACGCTGCATTTCTTCATTCCGGTTCGACTCCGGCGAGCTTCACCAGCTCGGCGAAGCGCTTGATGTTCGACGCGAACAGTTTTCGAAAAGCCTCCGGCGTGCTGCCGACCGGCTCCAGGCCGATCGCCACGATGCGCTCCTGCGTTTGCGGGCTCTTGACCGCCTCTTGCACTTCAGCAGCAAGCTTCGCAAGCACTGCGGGCGGCGTCTTCGCCGGCGCGAGCATGCCGTGCCAGCTCGGCGGCATTTCCGTGCCGGTGAGTCCCGATTCGATGACCGTCGGGACATCCGGCAGGAACGACGCGCGCCGGACGGAATTGTAGGCGATGGCGCGCAGCTTGCCCGACCGGATATGCGGCAGCGACAACGGCGCCGTCGCGAACATGACCTGGATCTCCCCTCCGAGCAGCGCCGTGATGGCGGGGCCGGCCCCCTTGTACGGCACATGAACCATCTGCGTTCCGGCGCGGACGTTGAACAGCGCGCTCACGAGATGGATAGTGTTGCCGACGCCGGGAGAACCGTACGCGAGCTTGGCTCCCGGCTTGCTGCCAAGCGCAATCAGTTCCTTGACCGTCCGCGCGGGCAGCGACGGGTTGACGACGATGATGTGGGCCTCGCCCTCCGCGAGTTGTGACACCGGCAGGAAGTCCCGCACCGTGTCGTACGGCAGCTTCCTATAAATATTGGGATTCACCACGATCGAACTCGAGGTCACGAGCACCGTGTGACCGTCGGGCGCCGCCTTTGCCACGAGATCCGCGCCGATGATGCCGTTGGCGCCGGGCCGGTTGTCCACCACGAACGGCTGGCCCGTCTGCACCGCGAGCTGCTGGCTCACGATCCTCGCGGTCGTGTCTGGCCCGCCCGCGCCGAACCCGACGATGACCCGCACCGGGCGGCTCGGATAGGCCTGGCCCGACGCCGCGCTCCACGAAATCGCCGCCGCAAGCGACAGGACGGCAAGGATCAGTCTGCACAACGTTTTCAGAGCGACCTCAAAGATGATCAAAACCGCCAACAAACCAATTAGACAGGATTAACAGGATTCACGGGATTTCTTCTTGTCTTAATCTTGTCAATCTTGTAAATCCTGTCCAATGCTGGATTTCAGCTTCTCATCCACGCGCTGCCCCAGTAGTTGAGGGTGTATTCGGTGTTCGGCCAGACGCGCGGGGGTTGGTCCGGAGTGAAGGTCTCGAGCTCGGCCGACAGCTCGAGCTTGTTGCCGTCCGCGTCCTTCACCATGAAAAACAGATTATTTCCGGGACCGTGGCGCCCCGGTCCCCAGAACATCGGGATCCTCTCGCTTCCGAAGCGGTCCCCCCAATCTCGGATGTCGTTCCAGCAGGTCGTTTCGTAGGCGTGGTGATCGAGCTCGTTCCTCGAGCCGACGAAGAACGCCAGGCTGTGGTGCTCGTGGTCGGAGCGGAGAAAGAACGCGGCGAGCGAACCGTCGTCGTCCAGGACCTTATCGGAAATCGCGAACCCCACCCTATTCACGTAGAACTCCACCAGCGGGTCGATCGCAGTCGTCTGGAACACCACGTGCTGAAGCCGCCCCGGCCGCGGGTCCTGATAGCGCTTCGCCGGCGCCACGCCGAAAACGATGCGGCGTCCCTGCGGGTCGCGGATCGCGAAAGAACCTTCGGAGAAAAGGGGCGAACGCACCGCCTCGAGGTCTCCCACGGTGGCCTCGAGCTTTCCGCGCAGTTTCTCCAGCGCCGCGACGTCCTGCACCGCAAACGCGATGAACGCCGCCGCGCATGGCTGACCCTTGCTGACAAGCAGGCGGCGCTGCCCGCCGCCAAGCACGTAAGTACTGTCCTCGGCGCGCGAGGACGACAGTTCGAGCAGGCTGGCGTAGAAGCGCGAGAGCCGCTCCGGGTCCGCGCTCGTGAGGTGCAGGTGGTGCAGTATTGCGGGGGTGGTCGTCTGCAGCGTGTCCATGGCTAAGGCAAATAGACAGGATTTACAGGATTAACATGATCAGAGCGAAACCCATCATTTCTCGTTTCTTCTGTTCGCTCTTGTAAATCCTGTTAATCCTGTCCATTCAACCTTCAGTCGGCCCTGATGCCGGCCGCCTTGATGATCTTGCCCCAGCGCGCATAGTCCTCGCGTATGAGCTGCGCCAGCGCCTGGGGCGAGCTCGTCACCACATCGACGCCCTGCGGGCCGAGCTTCGCCTTGATTTCCGGAACGTTGAGCACCCTGGCGATATCCGCGGCCACTTTCGTCACGATCGGCGCAGGGACCTTCGCGGGCATCGTCACGCCGAGCCAGATGTCGAGCGCATAGCCGGGGAAGCCGGATTCGGCAATCGTCGGCGCGTCGGGCAGCAGCGGGGAGCGCTGGGAACTCGCGGCCGCAAGCAGGCGCAGCCTGCCGTCCTTGAGGAAGGGCAGCAGCGAATTCGCCGCGCCGATCCACACCTGGATGCGGCCGGGCAGGAGATCGTTGATCGCCGGCGCGGCCCCCTTGTACGGGATATGGTGCATCTGGATGCCGGAGTAGTACTGCAGCATCGCGGTGCCAAGATGCTGCGGGCTGCCATTGCCCGACGATCCATAGTTGAGCGTTCCCGGTTTCGATTTGGCGAGAACCACCAATTCCTGGACCGACGTGGCCGGGACCGACGGATGCACCACCAGCAGGAAAAGAATGCGCGCATGCTGCGTCACGGGCGTGAAGTCCTTGAAGGGGTCGAACGGCGTCTTCCCCAAGTGAGGATTCACGGTGAGGATATTGTCGGTGGTCAGCAGCCACGTGTAACCGTCGGGCGCGCTTTTGGCCACGATCTCCGCCGCGAGGTTGTGGTTCGCCCCGGGGCGGTTGTCCACCACGATCTGCTGCTGCCAGGGGCCCGACAATCCGCTCGAGATCGTGCGCGCCGTCAGGTCGGGCGAGCCGCCCGGCGGCAGCGGCACGACGAACCGTATGGGACGTCTTGGAAAATCCTGCGCGGGCGCCGCGCCGACGACGGCGAGCAGCAGCGCGGTGAAACAGAGAATGAGTCGCATGGTCCCTCCTTCTCGCGACCGGCCGCGGCGCGGCGTCTCTCGGCTGCGCCGCGACGTTCGAAGCCTAGGCCGGCATTTTGCCTTTGAGTGTATCATTCATTCCGCCGCAGAGCTGCCAAGGAACCACAGCATGCAAATGCAACTGGCGCGCATCGTCGCCGCGGCGCTCGCCGCCTTCCTCGCTTCCACCGCCCTCGCGCAGTATCCAACGCGACCGGTCAGATTGATCGTATCGATCCCGCCGGGCGGGGCGCCTGACATCGCCGCGCGCGTGCTCGGGCAAAAACTCACCGAGACCTTCGGCCAGCAGGTCGTCGTGGACAACCGCCCCGGCTCCAACGGCAATATCGCCGCCGAGCTCGTCGCGAAGTCCGTGCCCGACGGATACACCCTGGGATTGTTCGCGGACAGCTTGATCACGATCAACCCGCATCTTTACGCCAGGATGCCGGTTGACACGCTCAAGGATCTCCTCCCGGTGGCGTCCGTCGCCTCCAACCAGTTCGTGCTGTCGGTCAATCCCTCGCTGCCGGTGAAGCATTTCAAGGAGTTCATCGATTACGCGCGCAAGGCGAGTCCGCCGCTGGTCTACGCTTCCGGGGGCAACGGCAGCCAGCACCAGATGTGCATGGAAATGCTGAAGCAGCGTGCCGGCATCAATCTCGTGCACGTTCCGTTCAAGGGCGGTGTTCCCGCCACTACCGCTACCGTCGCGGGCGAAACGCTGGCGATGTTTTCAGGCACGTCCTCCGCCCCGCAGATCAAGGCGGGCCGGCTGCGGGCGCTCGCGGTCACGGGCAAGCAGCGCTCCTCCACATTCCCCGAGCTGCCTACCATCGGGGAGTTCTATCCCGGCTACGAAGTGACGATCTGGCTCGGCCTGTTCGGGCCGCCCGGGCTGCCCAAGCCGGTGCTCGCGAAACTGCGCGCCGAGGTGAACAAGGCGCTCGCCGCGACCGATGCCAGGGATCGGCTCAACTCTGCCGGGGGCCTCGAGCCCCACGCCACGACGCCCGAAGCGTTCGCCGCGCTGATCCGCAGCGACTACAACAAGTACGGCAAGCTGGTGAAGGACGTCGGCGTCAAGGTCGAGTAGGCGCGGCCTCGAAAAACCGACTTAGACCCTCGACGCAAAGTCGCAAAGGCGCAAAGGGAACCCGAATTCGATACGGTCTCAAAACCCGTTTTAACCACGGAAACACACGGAACCACACAGAATTTCTTAGAGCGCCTAACAAAATGAATTCCCCTCCTGCCCGAGGAGGGGTGCCCGCGCAAGCGGGCGGGGTGGTGGGAGTGACGGGTGACCCCGCAACCAC
>JBGQGU010000338.1:0-4363 GCA_041497655.1 Gammaproteobacteria bacterium | reverse complement strand
TCGTTGCGCGGTGGAATCGTGAAGTCGCCAAAGTCCTGCACACGAGCGCGACCCAGAAGTGGCTGGAGGACCAGGGGCTCGAACCTGCCGGCGGACCGCCGGAGGAGTTCGCCAATCGGCTGAGGGTCGACGTCGACAAGTGGAAAAAAGTGGTCAAGGAGGCTCATATCACCCTTAACCCGTAAGGGTAACCAGCCACTCCCCTAGTCACCGCCGTGAAATGGCGGCACTTTCCTCTTGAAGCCCGCCAGTGCTTCCGTGATCTTGAATCGCGAGGGGAACGGAAACGAAACGTGTTTCTGCACGTGCGCGTCGCGAACGTATTTCTCGATCGGCATGCCCTGGATGACGCCCGCGCCGCCGAACAACTCCAGCGCCTGCTCGGTGAGCCGCTGAACGGCGGTTCCCGTGAATGCTGTTGCCATGTGCTCGTATGGCAGGTTCTCCACGCTGCCGTCCTCAATCGCTTCCGGATGATCTTTCACCCACGCTGCCGTCCAGATGAGACGCCGCGCCGCTTCGAGATTCATCGCCATCTCCGCGATCGTGATGCCCACCGCCTGATGCTTGATGATGGGCTTGCCACCGGAGACGCGCTCCTGCGTGTACTTCAGTGTTTCCTCAAACGCCGCGCGCCCTAACCCAAGCGTGAGCGCAGCGATCGTCGGATGCGTGCCCATATCGGTGCGGCCCTTCGGCGCTGGGGGCAGTATCCGTCCCTTTGGAACGCGCACATTGTCGAAAACCATCTCTGCTGCATTGTCGCCGACGCGTCGCCCGAGCTTCGATAACGGACGCCGCGCGAGTCCCGGCGAATCCCCCTCGACGAGAAAGGACTGGACGCCGGCCGGCGTCTGTGCCCTCACGACAATCAGCTTCGCGAGGTATCCGACCGTCTGGTACGCCTTCGCTCCGTTGATGATCCATGAGCCGTCCGGTTGCTCGACTGCGCGCGTCCTTAGGCGGACGTTCTCCGGTGTTTCGGTGAAGTAGTCGAAGCCGAAGTCCGTCTCAAGCTCGTGTATGGCCACCGTCGTGAAATACAAGTCGTCACCGACGAACTTCGGAATGAAGTAAGCCTTCTGCTCCGGCGTCATGCGCAGCTCGAACCAGTCGCGCGCGCGGCGCGCCGTCAACATGAAGTAATAGGCGGTGCCGAGCTCGCCTGCAGCGAGCTCCTCCGCCACGAGGCACGACGTGAGGTGATCCGACATGCCGGCGCCGCCGTTCGCTTCCTGGAGGACGAAGGTGCGGAAACCGAGCTGCGAGCCTTTCTTCAGAAGATCCCACGGAACGCGCTTTTCCCACTCGGGCTCGCGATCGAGCGCCATCGCCTTGGGCTTGATCTCCTCCTGCGCGAACCTGCGGGCGAGGTTACGAATCTCGCGTTGCTCCTGCGATAATCGGATGTCGAACACGACTCCCCCTTTTGCTCAGCGGTCTACGCGGCATGTTAGCACTCAGGCCACTCGTAGCATTGCGCTGCGTACGGGAGCGTCTTACGATCACAGGAACGAATGTCCGGCCAAGCCAGGGGGCATCCTTCGTGTTTCCGTCATAATCCTTCAGGGGCATGCAACTCTTCCGCCGCCTTGACGGTCGAGCGCCGGGTGCCGCATGCTAACCGGGCAACCGCTACAATGAAAAGGGGACAGCAATGAAACGACTGATCAGGATTGTCGCGGTGTCGCTGGCCGTCGCGCTCACCGTTTTCGGCTGCGGACGCTATTCAGCGAATCAGGGGTGGGTGACGCTGATCGACGGGGAAAACGGCCTGGATAACTTCAACCGCCTCGGCGGCGCCAACTGGCACGCAGAGGACGGAGCGATCCAGGCGGACAGGAGCACCACCAAGGGCGCCAGCGTCCTGGTCTCGAAGCGAACGTTCAAGGACTTCGAGCTCTATGCGGAATTCTGGGCCGACCACGACACTAACAGCGGCCTCTACATCCGTTGCACCGATCAGAGCAAAGTGAGCAGCGCCTCGGCCTACGAAGCGCAGATCTGGGACAAGAACCCGAACGCCAAGATGAGCACGGGTGCCCTTCTCCCGGTCGCCTCGGTGCCGCCCATCTACAAGGCCGGCGGCCGGTGGAACACCTACGAGATCACTGCCAAAGGCCCGCAGATTACCGTCAAGCTGAACGGCGTCGTCACGGTCGATATCCAGGACGGCAAGTACCCCAGCGGGGCGATCGGCCTCCAGCAAAACGCGGGCGTCATCAAGTGGCGCAAGCTGCTGGTACGAGAGCTGTAGGAAAAAAACATGAGCGGACTGTTCTGGACGGCAGCATTGTTGGGCGGCGCCATCGTGATTGGCGCTGCAAGCGCGCAGGCGCAGAATTTCCCTGCGCGTCCGATCTCGATGATCGTGCCCTATGCGGCCGGGGGTTCGGCCGATGTCATCGGACGCCTGGTCGCGGCTGAAATGTCGAAAACGCTCGGCCACAATGTCGTCCTCGAATTGAAACCCGGGGCGGGCGGCAATATCGGCGCGGAGCTGGTGGCGAGGACCGCGCGTGCGGACGGATACACGATCCTGCTCGGTTCGCTCTCGCTGTCCTCGAATCCAAGCTTGATGAAGCTCAACTTCGATCCGCGCAAGGACCTGGTGGCGGTGGCTGGTATCGCGACGCTGCCTAATCTCATGGTGACCAGCGCGGACGGCCCGATCCGGTCGTTCAAGGAGGCGATCGCCGCCGCCAGACAAAGGCCGGGTGAACTGACGTTTGGATCTTCGGGACCGGGAACGAGCAGTCATCTCACGGGAGAGCTGCTCAAGGCGGCTGCCGGCCTCGATATGACGCACGTCCCGTACAAGGGGAGCGGCGCGGTCTATCCGGACCTCATCGCCGGGCGCGTCACCTTCCTGTTCGATCTCGCCGGTTCCGCCATGGGGTTCGTCCAGGGCGGGAAAGTGCGCGCGCTTGCGACGACGTCCAGCAGACGCTCCCCCGCGTTGCCCGACGTGCCCACCATCGCGGAGAGCGGTTTTCCGGGCTTCGAGTTCGGCGCCTATCTCGCGGTATTCGCGCCAGCGGCGACGCCCAAGGAAGCGATCGCGATCCTCGAAGACGCGATGGCCAAGGCGATCCAGGCGCCCGCGGTCAAGGAGCGCTTGACGCTGATTGCCGCCGAACCCGTGCCGGTTTCGGCCGCGGGCTTTCAGAAATATTTCAACGATGACGTCGAGCGATTCGCCAGGCTCGTGCGCGAAGGCAAGATCCAGCCGTTGCGCTGATTAGGGCCGCGTTCACTTCCAATCCCGGGTCGGACCAGCGTAGCGAAGTACTTACTAACCGGGGACGGACTCACCTATCAACCGCCCTGGCTGCGCTCTCAACGACCCTTCGTGTCAAAATTGCGGCATGTCTGAAATTCAGTCCTGGGCCTTCCCGGAGTCAATCCAGCCGAAGTCCGACCAGACCCAGTTTGACCTCGAGCGTGCATTCGATGCGGTAGTACTGGTTCGCGCCGAAGTTCCGGACGATGCATACTCCGCCGCCACGCTCGGTACCGAGCGGGGCGGTTATGGCGCGGTGATCCGTGAGGACGGTCTCGTGCTCACGATCGGCTACCTCATCAACGAGGCATCGCAAATCTGGCTCACCACCCATCGCGGCGCCCTCGTGCCCGGCTACCCGCTGGCCTACGACCAGGCGACCGGGTTCGGCCTGATCCAGCCCCTGGGCAAGCTGGCTGTCCCGCATCTTCAGCGCGGGCTCGCATCCGACGTCAAGGTCGGCGACTCGGCATTCGTGATCGGCCACGGCGGTCGCGCGCACTCGCTCAAGACCAGGGTCATCGCGAAGCAGGAATTCGCCGGCTACTGGGAATACCTGCTCGATGAGGCGCTCTTCACCGCACCCGCACATCCGCAGTGGGGCGGCGCGCCGCTGCTCGATGCGCAGGGTAGCCTGATCGGCATCGGCTCGCTGCTGGTTCAGCAAGAGGTGGACGGCCAATCACTCCACGTCAACATGTTCGTGCCGATCGACCTGCTCAACCCGATCCTGGATGCCATGCTGAATACCGGCCGCAGCCAGCATCCGCCCCGTCCGTGGCTGGGAATGTCCACGCAGGATCCGGGAGGCGAGCTGGTGGTCGCCAGGCTATCTCCGGGCGGTCCGGCCAGCCGTGCCGGTGTCCAGCTTGGCGATCTGGTGCTCAGTGTTGGCGGGTCAAGCGTGAATGGCCTTGTGGAGTTCTTCAGGGCCGTGTGGAGGCTGGGCGTGGCCGGGGTCGAAGTGCCTCTCACCCTCTCGCGGGCCGGCGATGTGCTTCACATCACGGTCAAGTCGGCGGACCGCAATGACTTCCTGCGAAAGCCGAAGCTGCATTGAGAACGTCGCAGGTGAGGCGT
>JBGQGU010000337.1:0-4371 GCA_041497655.1 Gammaproteobacteria bacterium | reverse complement strand
GGCCACCATGTTGCGCGCCCTCGAGTGCTCGTTGTCGAAGGCCTGCACGTAGTTGAACACGGGCCCTCCGGGAACGCCCGCCGCATCGAGCTTCTTCACCCAGTGCCCGGTTGGCTGCGTGGCGAACACTTTCTCGATTTCGTCCTGGAGCGCGTCGATATTCTTCAACCGCGCGGCAAGCGTTTTGAAGCGTGCATCCTGCATCAACCCGGGGCGCTCCAGTACCTCGTTGCAGAACGCCGTCCACAGCTTCTCGTTGTTGGCGCCGACGGTGACATAGGCGTCCTGCGTGCGATAAGCCTGGTACGGCGTGGAGCGCCGGTGGCGCGTGCCGGTCGCGATCGGGACCTCGCCGCCGCCAAAGTACGCGCCGAACTCCCAGAACGTCCACGCCATCCCCGCCTCCATCAACGAGGTCTCGAGGTAGACGCCCTCGCCGGTCTTCAGCCGCTTGATGTAAGCGCCGAGGATGGAGTAGAGCGCAGTCGTGCCGGCGGCGATGTCATTCATCGCGATGCCGACCTTGGCGGGGCGCCCGCCCGGCTCGCCGGTCATGGTCATGATGCCGCTCATGCCCTGCGCGATGATGTCGAAGCCGCCTTTCCGGCTGTACGGACCGGTCTGGCCGAAGCCGGAGATCGACGCGTAGATGACGTCGGGGTTGATGCTCTTGATGGTGTCGTATTCCACGCCGAGCTTGCGCGCGACGCCGGGGCGGTAGTTTTCGATGACGATATCGGCGTCGCGCGCAAGCTTCATGAAGACGTCTTTGCCGCGGGCGTCCTTCAGGTTGAGCGCGACGCTCCTCTTGTTTCGATTGAGCACCGCGAAGCAGTAGCTCTCGCCGTTCACCTTGGGGTCGAAGCGCCGCGTGCCGTCGCCTTCCGGAAAGCTCTCGATCTTGGTGACTTCCGCACCCATGTCGGCGAGCATCAACGTGCAGTACGGACCCGCCATGATCGCGGTGAAGTCCAGGACTTTGACGCCTTCGAGGGGCAGGGCCATGAGTTTTCTCGCTGCAGCGCGCCAGAAGAACTCCGGCTCGACACCAGTGTCGGATATATGGTGCAATTGTATCGCGTCGGACGGACCGCCGGCAGTATCCCGCTCGGAGGCGCCGCTGTCCGCCACGATGCGTGCGCTTCCGCTCCAGGCGGGCGCAACACAACACGGAGGAGGAAGCCATGAGGCGGTATTTGCGCATTGCTGTGTCGGTCGTTTTTGCCGCGTTGTTCGCCCCGTTGCTCGCGTTCGCGCAGGCCTATCCTGCGAGGCCGGTCAGGGTGATCATTGTGTTCCCGCCGGGCGGCTCCAACGACGTCACCGGCCGCATCGTGTTCGCCAAGATGAACGAGATCGCCGGCCAGCAGTTCGTGATCGACAACCGCGGAGGCGCGGCCGGCACCATCGGCGCAGACGTCGTTGCGAAAAGCCCGCCGGACGGCTACACGCTCATGGTTCAGTCGGCGACTCACATCGCCAATGCGCACCTCTACAAGAAGCTGCCCTACGATACGCTCGGTGACTTCGTCGCCATCACGGCGCTGGCGCGGCAGGTGGGCATGCTGGTCGTGCACCCCTCGCTGCCGGTGAAGACCACCAAGGAGTACATCGCGCTGGCGAAAAAGCGCCCGGGCGACATCGTGTACGGTTCCGCCGGCAACGGCAGTTACGTCCATTTGACCATGGCGCTGCTCGCGTCCATGACGGGAACCGAGATGACGCACATTCCCTACAAGGGAGGCGGCCCCGTCAACATAGCAATCGCGTCCGGCGAGGTCCAGGCGGTCATCGGCACCATCGCCTCGCTGGTTCCCAACCTGAAGGCGAACCGCGTCCGCCCGTTGGGAGTGACGTCGGAAAAGCGTACGACGCAATACCCGGACGTGCCGGCCATCGCGGAAGTCGTTCCCGGCTACGAATTCACCGCTTGGGTCGGCTGCTTCGCGCCCAAGGGCACGCCCGGGCCGATCGTCGACAAGTTGAACGGCTGGCTGAGGCAGGCGCTCGCGGATCCCGGCGTCGCGTCGAAGCTCTCCGCCCAGACGCTCGATCCGATGCCGATGACGTCCGAGCAGTTCTCGGCGCGCCTGAAGTCCGACTACGACAAGTACGAGAAAGTGATCCGGATCTCCGGCGCGAGGATCGACTGATGCCGCCAAGAGCGTGAGTCGTGAATCGTGAGTCGTGATTCGACTTCCCGGAGAGACTTCATGCATATCTTCATTCGTTTCTGTGCGCTTGCCGGGATGCTGGCAGCCACGTCGTCCGCATTCGCTCAGCCGTACCCGGTAAAGCCGGTGCGGGTGGTGATCCCGTGGCCGCCGGGCGGATCCAACGACGTGGTCGGCCGCATCGTCATGCACAAGCTCGGTGAAACGCTGGGACAGCAGTTCGTGATCGATAACCGTCCGGGCGCCGCGGGCTCGATCGGCTCCGACGTCGTGGCGAAGGCGCCTCCGGACGGCTACACGCTCATGGTGCATTCCACCACTCACGTCGGGAACGCGCATCTCTACAAGAAGTTGCCCTACGATACGTTGAAGGACTTCACCGGCGTCGCGATGCTGGTTTCCCAACCGGGCGTGCTCACCGTCCATCCCTCGCTCCCCGCGCATTCAGTCAAGGCGTTCATCGCGCTCGCGAAATCGCGGCCGGGGCAGATCCTTTATTCCTCCTCGGGCAACGGCAGCGCGCCGCATCTTTCGATGGCGCTGTTCATCTCGATGGCGGGAATCAATCTCGTGCACGTGCCGTACAGGGGTGGGGCGCCACAGGTAACCGCCCTGGTTGCCGGCGAGGCCCAGGCGTCCCTCGCAACGGTTTCTACCGTGATCGAGCAAATTCGCGCCGGCAAGCTGCGCCCGCTGGGTGTCAACTCGCTGCAGCGGGTTGCCGTGTTGCCGGATACGCCGCCAATCTCGCAGGCCGGCGTGCCCGGATATGAAATGAGCCCGTGGATCGGCGTGTTCACGCCGGCCGGCACGCCCCCGGCCATCATCGACAGGCTGCACGCCGAAATCGGGAAGATACTCAGGATGCCGGACGTGACGCGAAATCTCTCCAACCAGGCTTTGGAGCCGTCGGTCGCTTCCGTCGAACAGTTCAATGCGACCATCAAGGCTGACTACGAGAAGTATGGCAAGCTGATACGGCTCGCCGGCGCGAAGGTCGAATGAGACGCCAGCTATTCACGAGGAGGAGATCGATGAGGTCAGCTTGCGCGGTTCTTGCCACCATTGCGTTTCTGATGCCGGCGGCAGGCGTCCTGGCGCAGGCGTATCCGGCGAAGCCGGTGCGGCTGCTAATTCCGTGGCCGCCGGGAGGAGCCAATGACGTTGTCGGGCGCATCGTGGCGCAGCGCCTGACGGAGCAGCTGGGCCAGCAGGTCATCGTGGAGAACCGCGGCGGCGCTTCCGGCACTATCGGCTCGGACCTCGTCGCCAAGGGCCCCGCGGACGGGTACACGATCATGGTGCATTCCGCGACTCATGTCGCCAACCCGCACCTCTTCAAGAAGCTTCCGTACGACACGTTGAAGGACTTCACCGGCGTAACCGCTCTCGCGGTGCAGGTGGGCATGCTGGTCGTGCACCCCTCGCTGCCGGTGAAGTCGGTCAAGGAGTTCATCGCGCTCGGGCGCGCGCGCCCCGACCAGGTCGTGTACGGCTCCTCCGGAAGCGGCAGCTTCGTGCACCTGGCGATGGCGCTGCTCAACGCCTCGACCGACACGAAAATGGTGCACGTGCCGTTCAAGGGCGGCGGGCCGGCGACGATCGCGCTTGCCTCGGGTGAGATCCAGGCGATGACCGCGACCATCGGCTCGCTGATTCCGCACATCGCGTCAAAGCGGGTGCGGCCGCTGGGGGTCACGTCCGCGAAGCGGGTGAGGCAGTATCCGGACGTGCCCGCGATCGCGGAGAGCGTCCCCGGTTATGAATTCGTCGCGTGGATCGGGGCTTTCGTCGCGGCGGGGACACCTCGGCCTCTCGTGGACCGGTTGAATGGCGAGTTCAGGAAGGCTCTCGCCCATCCGGATACCGCGAAGATCCTCGGCGGGCAGACACTCGACCCGCTGCCGATGTCGCCCGAGGAGTTCGGCAAGCTGCTGAAGGCGGACTACGATAAGTACGAGAAGGTGATCAGGATTTCCGGGGCCAAGATAGATTGAGGCGTGAACTGATGGATCGTGAATGTCACGCTTTTCCTAGGCGGGCGCACACGCCCGTTACCATCTCGTTGAGTGCCGCAAAGACCCGCACGCCGGCGGCTTCGAGGGCGGCGCGCTTGGCGGCGTAGGTGCCATAGCTGCCGTATACCAGCGCTCCGGCGTGGCCCATGGTGACGCCTTCCGGCGCGCTGCTGCCCGCG
>JBGQGU010000336.1:0-4376 GCA_041497655.1 Gammaproteobacteria bacterium | reverse complement strand
TCCTCGATCGGGTGCGCGTAGGTGTACATCGGATAGACGCACCACTTCTCACCGGTGCGGTGGTGCGAGGCCTTGCGGACGCGGTAGATCGCCGGGTCGCGCAGGTTGATGTTGGGCGAGGTCATGTCGATCTTCGCGCGCAGCACGTGCTCGCCTTCGCGGTACTGGCCGTCGCGCATCTGGCGGAAGAGTTTCAGGTTTTCCTCGACGGTGCGGTCGCGGTACGGGCTGTTTCTGCCGGGCTCGGTGAGCGTGCCGCGGAGCGCCCGCACCTGCTCGGCGTTGAGACTGTCCACATAGGCGTGGCCGCCCTCGATCAGGTGCTCCGCCGCGTGGTACATGAAATCGAAATAGTCGCTGGCGTAGTAGAGGTGCGAGGCCCCGTCATTTTCCCAGCTGAAGCCCAGCCACTTCACCGCGGCGATGATGGAATCGACGTACTCCTGCTCCTCCTTCTCCGGGTTGGTGTCGTCGAAGCGCAGGTGGCAGGCGCCGCCGTAGTCGAGCGCGAGCCCGAAGTTCAGGCAGATGGATTTCGCGTGGCCGATGTGCAGATAGCCGTTCGGCTCCGGGGGGAAGCGCGTGCGGATCTTCGCCGGGTCTTTCGCCGCGCCCTGGTGGGTCTTCGCCGGGCCCGGCTTGCCGCCCCAGCCGCGCGATGCATACTTGCCGCTCGCGAGGTCGGCTTCGATCGCCGCGCGGATGAAGTTCGACGCGGAAGGCGGCTGCGCAGCGTGCTTCTTCGGTCTGGCGGCGGAGGACTCGGACATGAGATCGCTCGAAAGCGGTATTCTAGTGCCGTTCCAACTTGTTCTCCCAAATCCAATCGGCCCCAGTCTGCTGCAGACCATCAACCGCCAGGGAACTTGCCACGAATAGTTGGAACGGCACTAGCCGAGCGCCCCCCGGGCGGGCGGCCGCCCGGTTTATTGGGGTTTGTAGCCGGTTTCCCGGACGAGCTTCGTGAAGCGATCGCGTTCGTCGCGCAGGAATTTCGCGGACTCGCCGGGCGGCGAACCCAACGGGTCGGCGCCCTGCAGTTGCAGCCGCTCCTTCATCTCGGGGGAGGACAGGATGCGCGCGAGCTCCGCCTGCAGCCGCGCGGTGATTTCCGGCGGCGTCCCGGCAGGGGCGAGGACGCCTTGCCACGATCCGGTCAGAAAGCCCGGCAACGATTCGGCGACGGTCGGCGTATCGGGCAGGGCTGGATTGCGCTTCTCGCTGGAAACTGCGATCAGCCTCAGTTTCCCTGACTTGACCGGCGGCAGCGTCGCCAGCATGCCATTAAAAAGCACATCGGCCTGGCCCGTCATCACGTCCATGATCGACTGCGCGCCGCCCCGGCCGGTGATGTATTCCCACTGGATGCCGGTGCGATGGGCGAACTGCACGCCCGCCAGGTAGGGCGCGCCCGCCGGGCTGGACGCGAAATTGAGTGCGCCGGGACGCTTCTTCGCGAGCGCGATCAGCTGGGGTACGGTGGACACCGGCACGTTCGGGTGCACGCACAGGAGGTGCGGCGAGTAGGAAATCGTGGTGATCGCCGCGAAATCGCGCGTGAGGTCGAAGTTCGTCTTGGGGTAAAGGACCTGGATGATCAGCAGCGACCCCACGTCCGAGAGCAGCAGCGTATAGCCGTCGGGCGGGGACTTCATGACCACCTCGGCGCCGATCGCGCCGGCCGCGCCGGGGCGGCTCTCAACCACCACCGGCTGGCCCCATTTCTCGGTGAGTTTGGGGCCGAGCGTCCGCGACAGGATATCGGACGTGCCGCCCGGCGGGAACGGCACCACGATGCGGATGGGGCGGGACGGATAGCCCTGCTGGGCTTGCGCCGCGCAGCACGCAAACGCGAGCAACGCGCAGAAAAGAGCGCGGATCATCCTCATGGTCTGCCTCCGGAGTGATTTGCCGATCGCGTGCGTTGCATTTCCGCGAACGTGTCGCCAAGGAGTTTGTCGGACTTAGGTCCGGCAAACTCCTTATGCAAAACCGCCCGCACGATAACGGGAGTCCATGACAGTGGAAACCTCATTTCCAGCCTACGGGCGTGCCCAATAGAGAACAAGCGGGGCCGTCACCTTGGGTTTAATTCGAAATTCTCGGGCGGTTTTGCTGTTAGCAGCGTGTCGGACACCTAATTCCGACAGGCTGCTAGGTTATTCTATACCCGTCCCATGAAACCCCTGACCGCAGGCATACTCGCACGGCTGGCCGACGGCGGCTTTCATTCCGGCGAGGCGTTGGCGCGCAGCCTTGAGGTGTCGCGCGCGAGCGTATGGAACGCGGTCCGCGACCTGGAGGCGACGGGCATCGAAGTCTACAAGGTGCACGGCCGCGGCTACCGCCTGCCGTATCCGGTCACGCTGCTCGATCGCGCCGCCGTCGAGCGCCACCTCGGCACGAGTGCCGGGCGCTTCACCCTCGACATTCGTGACACTGTAGATTCAACCAATACACGGCTGCTTGAGCGCGCGGCTGCGGGGGCGTCCGGCGGGATGGTCCTCGCCGCCGAATGGCAGTCGGGCGGCCGCGGCCGGCTCGGGCGCGCCTGGCACGCGGGCGTGGGCGAGGCGCTCACTTTCTCGCTGCTGTGGCGTTCCGCCCAGGGCGCGGGCGCGCTCTCAGGGCTCACGCTCGCCGTCGGCGTGGCGCTCGCCCGCGCGCTCGTGGCGGCCGGCGCGGAAAGCGTTGCCCTCAAGTGGCCGAACGATGTACTGTGGCGCGGCGCAAAGCTCGCGGGGGTCCTCACCGAATTGCAGGGCGACGCTCTAGGGCCGACCGCGGTGGTGATCGGCGTCGGCATCAACGTGCGCCTGTCGGAGGCGACGCGCGCGCGCATCGGGCAAGCGGCAGCCGACCTCGAGACCGCGTGCGGAGTCGCGCCCGACCGCAACCGGCTGCTCGCCGGCGTGCTGATCGAGCTCGACCGCCTGCTGGAGGCGTTCGGCCGGGCAGGATTCGCAGCGCTGCGCGACGAATGGCAGAGCCGCCATGCGCAGCAGGGCAGGCGCGTGACGGTCACGCTGCCCGACGGCACGCGCCGCAGCGGACGCGCGCGCGGCGTGGCGGAGGACGGCGCGCTCCTGCTCGAGACGCGGTCGGGCACGCAGCGTTTTCACAGCGGCGAAGTCAGCCTGCGCCCGGCCTCCGCGGCAAAAACCAAATAGACAGGATTAACAGGATTCACAAGATTGGAACTAAAACCACCGTTTCATTGCCTTTTGATTTAATCCTGTAAATCTTGTAAATCCTGTCTATTGTCTTGGATCTTGACATGAGAATTCTCGCGATCGACGCCGGCAACAGCCGCATCAAGTGGGGCGTGCACGATCACGGTTCGTGGCTGGCGCAGGGCTGGGTGGCGAACGACCGGGCGGCGCGGCTCGCCCGCGCGTGGGCCGGGCTCGAACCCCCGGGTGCCATCATTGCCGCCAACGTTGCAGGCGCCCGCGTCGCGCGCGCCCTCGGCACCGCCGCGCGCTGCTTCAGCCGCCGCATCCGCTTCGTCAAGAGCGTAGGGGCGCAGTGCGGCGTGAGAAACACCTACGCCGACCCCGGCCAGCTCGGGGCGGACCGCTGGGCGGCGCTGATCGGCGCGTGGAACCTCCATCACGGCCCGTGCGTGGTAGTCAACGCCGGCACTACGATGACGGTGGACGCGCTCGACGGCGAGGGCGTGTTCCTCGGCGGCATGATCGTGGCGGGCGCGGAACTGATGCGCGGAGCGCTGGCGCGCAGCACCGCCCGGCTGCGGCCGCGTCCAGGCCGCTTCGCCTTTTTCCCGTCGCGCACGGCGGACGCGATCGAGAGCGGGGCGGTCAACGCGCTTGCCGGCGCCGTCGAGCGCATGCTGCGCTTCATGCAGCAGGCGGGTCAGGCTGCACCGCTGACGGTGCTCTCGGGTGGGGCCGCGCAGCTCATCGCGCCGCAGCTTAACGGCGCCGTCGAGGTGGTGGATAATCTCGTGCTCGAAGGAATCGTGCACATTGCGCACGATTCCTTAAAGTGAAACCCGTTCACCGTTAACCGTTCACTGTTCACCGGCGAGTGTATGCGAGCTTTTTTCCTCCTGCTGGTGCTGGTCAACCTGGCGTACTTCGCCTACGCGCACGTCATGCTCGAGGGCGGCGGCGCCGAAGGCCGGATTCCGCAGCTGCAAGTCGCAGCGGAGAGAATCAAGCTGCTCAATGCGACGGAGCGGGCGCCAGCCGATAAGCCGCAGCTCCCGGCCAAGGTACTCCCTCCCGCGCCGCCGAAGACCGCGACCGCCGCGCCGGCGGCCTGCCTCGAGTGGGGCATCTTCGCCGGCCCCGGCGTTGCTCGCGCGGAACGCGCGCTCGCGAGCCTCGAGTTGCCGGAGGGGCAGGTGGAGC
>JBGQGU010000335.1:0-4378 GCA_041497655.1 Gammaproteobacteria bacterium | reverse complement strand
CTTCAAGCCCCCGTCCGCATTAAGAGAGGAATTCAATGCTGTCATCGGTGCAAGGGTGCCGTCGGACGTTATCCACTACTGCGGTTCAGGAGTAACGGCCTGCCACAACCTGCTCGCGATGGAGGTCGCCGGCCTCTCCGGCTCGCGCCTCTATCCTGGCTCTTGGAGCGAGTGGATCGCCGACCCGTCGCGGCCCGTCGCCACGGGTGGCTAGGTTCAAGGTTCAAGGTTCAAGGTTCAAGGTTGGAGATAGTTGAGATTCGGCGGTTCCGACTTTGAACTTGGAACTTGGAACCTTGAACTTGGAACGCGAAATGGCCGCTTTCCTCGCTGATATCATCCTCATCGTTCATTTCGCGTTCGTCGCGTTCGTGGTGGGCGGGCTCGCGCTGATCTGGGCCGGCGCGGCGGCGGGCTGGCAGTGGGTAACGAACTTCTGGTTCCGCGTCGCGCATCTCGCCGCGATCGTCCTCGTCGCCGGCGAGGCACTCGTCGGGGTGTGGTGCCCGTTGACGGTGTGGGAGGATGCGCTGCGCGGCGTGCACGGCGAAAAAAGCTTCGTCGCGCGCTGGATCCATCGGCTGATGTTCTACGATTTCCCGGGATGGATGTTCACCGTCGCGTACGTGCTGTTCGCGCTCGTCGTCGTGGCAACCTGGTGGTGGATACGCCCAAAGAAAAGGGGCGCATAGAGCGCCCCTGAGCATTCAGCAGCCAGCTTTCAGCGATGAGCTAAATACGCGAACAGCGGATTCAAGCTGAACGCCGGCGGCTGAGTGCTGACCGCTCGATCAGCCGAGCGCGTCCCCCCACATGTTCCGCGCCCAGCCCCAGGCGTAGGTGCCTTCGAGTTCGCTCGCCTTGTCGGAGATACCGCCGGCGCCCTTGACCGCAAGCGTCACCTTCTGCGCCGCGTCGTATTGGTGCACGGAGGCGACGTGGATCGCGTTGCGACTGTCCACGAAGCTGTAGCAGGTGTTCATCATGACCGGCCGCTGGTTCACGGGCTCGCCCTTGAGCAGCGCGACCACGGCCGCGGCACACACCTTCGCCTGCTGGTTTGCCATGCTCCCCGATTTCGGCATCGCCGGGGCCGACAGCGTCGCATCGCCCAGGACGTGTATGCCTTTGACCGCGACGGACTCCATGGTCAGCCAGTCGATGCCGCACCAGCGCTGATTGGCGGTGATGAGTCCCGCCTGCCGCGCGATGTTCCCGGCACCATGAGGAGGCACCACGTTCAGCACGTCGCCCTTGACGTTGCCGAACGTCAGCTTCACGGTCATCTCCTTGACGTCCACGTCGGCGAGCTCGCTGTTGGGGCGGTAATCGATCATGCCCTTGTACATCCCGTTCCACGCGGCGAGGAACAGGCCCTTCTTCGACACGATGTCGGGATTGGCGTCGAGCATGATGATCTTGGACTTTGGTTTGGCCTTCTTGAAGTAATCGGCGACCTGGCACACGCGCTCGTACGGGCCCGGCGGACAGCGATAAGGCATCAACGGCATCTGGAACACGTAGACGCCGCCGTCGTGCATCGACTCGAGCTGCTTTCTCAGCGCGACCGTCTGCGGGCCAGCCTTCCAGCCGTGCAGCACGCGGCTCTGAGCGTCCGCGCTCTTGAGGCCCGGAATGTTTTCGTACATGAAATCGATGCCGGGCGAGACGATCAGCCGGTCGTAGGGGAGCGTCTTGCCGCTGGCGAGCCGCACCTGGCGCGCGCCGGCGTCCACCGCCACCGCATCATCGCGCACGATGTTCACGCCACGGCTTCGCAGGCCGTCGTAGCCCATCGTGATGGTGCCGATATTCGTGTTGCCGCCCAGGACGAGGTTGCTCATGGGGCAGGAAACGAACTCGGTGTTGCGCTCGACCACCGTCACGTCAACGTCGGGCGCCCAGATCTTGATGTATCTCGCCGCGGTCGCGCCCCCGTAGCCGCCGCCGACCACCACCACGCGCCCGGCAGCGGGGCCACCCATTCCCGCGCAACCCGCCACCGCGGCGGCACCGGTCGAGGCCGCCATCCATTTCACGAATTCACGTCTGGTTAGTGTCATGGCTGCCTCCTTAATAGCCGCCGCGCGCAGACGGCGCCGGGGCCGCTGAACCCGGCCTCATGCCCGCGAAGTAGCCCGCGATCAGCTCAAGTTGTTCGTCGGTATAGCCCCGCGCCTGCTGGTGCATCACGGTTGCGGGACGCTTGTTGGCCTTGAAGTCCTTCATCGCCTGCAGCATGTAGTCCTTGTTCTGCCCGGCGATGCTGGGCGGGACCCCACCCACGCTGCGCCCGTCGGTGCCGTGGCAGGCGAAGCAATTGGCGGCGAGGCTGCGCGCGTAGGTCGCCTGGTCCTGTGCCGCGACGGGGACGGCGACCGTCGCCGCCAGCGCGAGCCCGGCGCACCATGCGCTGGCTCCGGGAATAGTTGATTTCATGGCGTCCTCCTGATGGTGGTGATTGCCGGCACGCCGGGGCGCGCCGGGCCCGCGGATTGGGCTTGTTCGTTCCGCATAAGTTTGTGACTTGGCCCGGGGCCCGTCAAGCGCCGGCGGCCCGGCGCGGGCCGGGAGAATGATCTAGATCAAGGAAAACAAACGCCCCGGTCCTGGCGGATACCGGGGCGGGTGCCGGGCGCAGAGCGGCCACTCAGGCGACGCTGGCGGCTTCCTCGGCGAACGTCAGCTTGATCTTCTCGTCGGGACCGATGTCCACGGTCACCTTGCCGCCGTGGGCCAGCCGCCCGAACAGCAGCTCATCGGCGAGCGCCGAGCGGATCGTGTCCTGGATCAATCGCGCCATCGGGCGCGCGCCCATCTGGGGATCGAAGCCTTTCTTCCCAAGGAATTGCCGCAGCGCGTCAGTGAAGGACGGCTCCACCTTCTTCTCCTCGAGCTGCTGCTCGAGCTGCATCAGGAACTTGTCCACCACGCGCAGAATGACGTCGCGGTCGAGCGAGTTGAACGAGATGGTGGCGTCCAGACGGTTCCTGAATTCCGGCGTGAACATGCGCTTGATCTCGGCCATCTCGTCGCCCGCCTGCTGGCTCGGCGTGAAGCCCATCGACGACTTGGTGAGCTCGGAGGCGCCGGCGTTGGTGGTCATGACGATCACGACGTGCCGGAAATCGGCCTTGCGCCCGTTGTTGTCGGTCAACGTGCCGTGGTCCATCACCTGCAGGAGGATGTTGAAGATGTCCGGATGCGCCTTTTCGATCTCGTCGAGCAGCAGCACCGAGTACGGCTGCTTGGTGATCGCCTCGGTCAGCAGCCCTCCCTGGTCGAAGCCGATGTATCCCGGCGGGGCGCCGATCAGGCGCGACACGGCGTGCCGCTCCATGTATTCCGACATGTCGAAGCGAATCAACTCCACGCCCATGATGTAGGCGAGCTGCCGCGCGACCTCGGTCTTGCCGACGCCGGTCGGGCCGGAAAAGAGGAAGTTGCCGATCGGCTTCTGCGGACTGCCGAGGCCGCTGCGCGCCATCCGTATCGCCGCCGTCAACGCGTCGATCGCCTTGTCCTGGCCGAATACCACCGCCTTGAGATCACGGTCGAGGTTCTTCAGCGCGCTGCGGTCGTCCACCGACACCGCCTGCACCGGCACGCGCGAGATCTTCGCGATGATCTCCTCGATCTCGTGCTTGCCGATGACGCGCTTCTGCCTGGCCTTCGGCAGGATCTTCTGCGCCGCGCCCGCCTCGTCGATCACGTCGATGGCCTTGTCCGGCAGATGGCGGTCGTTGATGTAGCGCGCCGAAAGCTCCGCCGCGGCGGTCAGCGCCGAGGGCATGTACTTCACGCCATGGTGGGCCTCGAAGCGCGACTTCAGCCCCTTCAGGATCGCGATCGTCTCCGCCACCGAAGGCTCGACCACGTCGATCTTCTGGAAGCGGCGGGAGAGCGCGTGGTCCTTCTCGAATACGCCGCGGTACTCCTGGTAGGTGGTCGCGCCGATGCACTTCAGCTGCCCGGACTGCAGCGCCGGCTTGAGCAGGTTGGAGGCGTCCAGCGTGCCGCCGGAAGCGGCCCCCGCGCCGATCAGAGTGTGGATCTCGTCGATGAAGAGTATCGCGTTGGGGTTATCCACCAGCTGCTTCAAGACCGCCTTCAGCCGCTGCTCGAAATCGCCGCGGTACTTGGTCCCGGCGAGCAGCGCGCCCATGTCGAGCGCGTAGACGTGGCAGCGCTTGAGCACTTCGGGCACGTCGCTCTCCACGATGCGGCGCGCCAGGCCTTCCGCGATCGCTGTCTTGCCGACGCCCGCCTCGCCCACCAGCAGCGGGTTGTTCTTGCGCCGGCGGCACAGCGTCTGGATCACGCGCTCGATCTCCTTCTCGCGCCCGATCAGGGGATCGATCTTGCCGGACAGTGCCAG